>CAVEVJ010000091.1:0-10692 GCA_963619075.1 Acidaminococcaceae bacterium | reverse complement strand
TGTTATCTTCCTCGTAGTACCAGATCTTGATGGAGCTCGGGTTCTCCTCCTGAGCGGTGTCGCTGCTACCGCAGCCCGCCAGACCGATCGTTCCGAGCATGGTCGCCGCAGCCAGACCAGCGGCGACAAATTTACGGGTAGACTTCATTGTTTCTCCTTTTCAGCACCTTTACTGAAATGAGTTTCGAGTCATCGAAGCTCATACCCATAAGTTAAATATTTTCGACCTCTATTTCAATTTATTTCGACGAATTTCGATAAATTACTTCGACGATTTAACTATGTTAGGGCTCACATAATCCAAGCCGCGATTCACGGTCGTTCGGCACCCGAAAAATCGTCACACAACGTCACGAAACGTCACACAACGTCACGACAGACGGCACTCGCCCATCGTGCCGCGGGCCACATACCGGGACGGCAGCAGTTCGACGGCACCAACGTCATATCTACGGCCTTCAAGGATATCCATCATCATGTCAACCGCATGCGAACACACGGCATTGGGATCCATCGGCATCTCATCAACGGCCTGCGGAAGCTGCTGCATCCCCTGCGTGCAGGCGGCCATAACCGAAATATCGCACGGCACGACCAATCCACGCTCATTCAAAGCAACAAGCAAATTGTTCACATGCGTGGCATTGGTCTGGCACATAATCGCCGTAATCAGCGGGTCACGGGCGAATGCCGATGCGAGCAGCAGCTTCACATCCGCCAAACCATATCCGGTGGAAGGCATGAACGTCACCTTCATGTTCAGATCGGAACCATGTTTGACAGCTGCGTCGCGAAAGCGAATCAAATAATTCGAACCATCATCGTAAGCGAATTCATTGCTGCCGATGATCAACACATGGCGATGGCCCAGCGCCGCGGTCTTCTCCACCGCATCACGCCCCATGCGCTCGAAATCGAGATCCACGGAATATACGGCCTCGGTGTTCGACGGATAACCGATCGCCACCACCGGAACGTTCAGCATGGCCGCCACTTCGGCACGCGAATCGTTCATCAGCACATCCAACAACAGAATGCCATCGACCATGCCATCCCGGGCAACACGAATCAGTTCCCGATCGCCATACTCGTGCATCAGCAGCAGAATATCGTAGTTATATCGCTTGGCCCTGGTGGCCACCGCGAAAAAGAACGACGCGTAATTCGAATAATCCGTATACTCATGCACCGGCGAGCTCAACGCAAGGACCTTCTTACGGACCGGCTGGGGCAGATTCGCCTGATTTTTAGGCCGATATCCCAATTCCTGCGCCGCCTGCATAACCTTGCGCCGGGTCTCCTCCCTGATGGAACGTTTGCCGCTCATCACATATGAGACCGTGCTGATCGACACCCCGGCCCTCGCCGCCACGTCTTTAATACCGGCCATAGGCGGATACTCCTCTCAGCACAACAAGTCCATCGTTTGACGATACTGCCTAGATTACGCCTACTTTCTCTCATAATTTCGATGATTTCGACATTTTTTCGACAATGGGGCATATCCGTACGCAAATATGCCCCGTCATACTGTCGAAATCACTTCGTCGGCAATCACCTTGGCTGACGGAAATGCCTATCGCCAACCGAATCGAACGGCGTATGCGGCTCAAGCTGATACCAATAAGCGACGGATGCGACATCGTCCTGACGTTCGAAGTTGCCGGCCTCCTCGGTGCCGATCTGCTGCCATTCGACGCGCAAATCGGAATCGAAATAGATCGGATCGGGAATATGCCAACGGTACAGGCCGCGCGTCACCGGCGTATTGATGTCCCAGTAAGCGCTTTCTCGATGGGAAGCAAGCTTCTGCGAATAGAACGGGAACCCCAGATACGGGCCGGTGAACGTCTGCTCACTCATATGGCCGTTCTCATCGAAATCGGCGAAGCTCCAAGCACCACCGAAATAATCCTCCGCGCCGGTGCTGCACCAGGTCGGATACCGGGAATCGCCATCGATGTACATCTTGAACTCACCCTCGCCCCACCAACGGCTTTCCAGTGCGGTAAGCGCCAGGTACGTGCCGATATAGGCGCCGCGGCCGTGCACGCCATCAAGCACCACGTAATCGCGCGCAAGTTCCGTGACCCGCTCACGCCGCCACTGCGCATGGAAACGCATGGCATCGGCGGGAAGCTCATCGTATTCCGTGTAATCAATTTGGTAGAAGAACGCGGGAACGTCTTCATTATGGTCGTTGCGCAGCACAATACGCGCATGCTCGAACGGCATGGCGAAATAGCAGTTGAAACCGCGATTGGGCACCACCATGACCGGAATGGAGTTGATGCGGCATGCCTGTGCGTGGCCGCAGCAGAAGAAGTCTCCGATCGGGCACTGCACGGACGGCGTTTCCTCACCGTCCCAATAGAATTCGAGGATGAGATTGCGCAACACGTTCGGGCCGGTCGGCGACGTGCGGTCGGTGACCGTCATCCAGATATGACGGATCACGCCGGGACCATCAACGTCCATCAACGTTACGGACTCGCCGACATGGACGGTCTGGATGCACGGACTGCCCTTGCGCGACGGACCCAGCTTGCTGGCAGCCATCGCGGCCACGCCCTTGCCACCGGTCGGATTCTCCGCGTTCACGCAACGCGTACGACCATGGTTCGATGCGAGCGCCAGCGAATCCAGCGCATTATGCCCGAAACTGGCGTGGCTGAAGCCTGCGGAACCAAGGCCGATAGTAGACGGATCTGTCATGATTTCTCCTTTGAAAGAATTAGCGCATCTTATGCCATTATCAGCTACATTGCAGCTCTTCTGCATATGGTGAGTCAGTTATGTCTCCTACAGCTGTCGCTTTACTTGACCGCGCCCGCGGTAATGCCCTGCGACAGCTTACGTTGGAAAATGATGAAGAATATGATGGTCGGGATGATACTCAGCAGCGATGCCGAGGCCAGTGTGGTCGCCTCCATCGTACGCTGTCCCTGCAGGGTGGCGAGCGCCAGCGGAATGGTCTGCACGTCATCGCCCATGAGGAAAGCCATCGGGATCATGTATTCATTCCAAGTCCACACGAAGAAGAACACGAACAGCACACTGATGGTCGACCAGGAGATGGGCAATACCACCTTTCGCAGAATCTGCCATCTGGAGGCACCATCGATTGCGGCCGCTTCCAGAATGGCCTGCGGGAACGTGCCGTACACGGAGGAAAGCAGATACGTTCCGTAAGCGCTTTGAATGATGGTGAAGATGATGATGATCGCCAGTTTGGTGTTGTACAGGCCCACCTGCTTGAACATGGTGTACAGCGGATAGAGCAACGCTTCCTGCGGCATCATGTTGGCGAGCATGATGCCCAATACGATCCACGTGTTGCCTTTGACTTTGCCGATACCCAATGCGAAGGAGTTGAGCACGGACAACACCACGGCAGCCACGGCCACGACCAGCGAAATGATGAGACTGTTCCAGAATTTGAGCGGGAACTTCGTGGTGGTCCAGAAGGAGACGATGCCTTCCATGGTGAAGTGCTTCGGCAGGGAGAGCGGGCCGGTGGCATTGTAATCGGCGGATGTCTTGAATGCGTTGATTGTCAAGACCAATAAAGGGAACAATACCAGCAGAGCGGCCGCGACCAGCAGAATCAGTGTAATCCAGTCTCCGGCTGAGCGAACATGTTGCGTTTTCTTCGAGGCCTTGCGCACGGCGGCCGCGGACATGGTTTGAGTCATGATTCCACCTTTGCTTTCAGACGAGTTCCTTTTCGACGCGCTTCTGCACAATCGTGAACACGATAGAGAACACGATAATGACCGCAGTCAGCGCAGTGGAGATCGCAGCGCCGTAACCGACTTGCTGCACTTGGAAGAATTGGTTGTAGGAGTAGTATGACGGTACTGTGGTCGCGGTGCCGGGGCCGCCCTTGGTCAGTAGGTAGACCGGAGCGAAGGTCTTCAGCGCGCCGATGGTGGCGGTAAGGATGACCACCAGCAATTCGGGGATGATGGACGGCAGGGTGACCACGCGGAATTTCTGCCACCAGTTGGCACCGTCGAGGCCCGCCGCTTCATACAGTTCGGGATCGACTCGCTGCAAGCCAGACATGAAGATAACGATCGGATAGCCGAGCTGAATCCATACAAGGATGAACATGAGCACCGGCAGTGCGCTGTCGGGGCTACCGAGCCAGTTGTGCTGCAGGAATCCCAGCCCAAGTTTGGATAGCAGTGCGTTGACCGCACCATCTTCCGGGCGGAAAATCCAACCCATGATAATCGCCGCGACCGCGACCGGCAACAGCTGCGGAAGGTAGAACAGAGCACGCAGGAAGGAAGCCGTCTTACCACCGAACTTCTTCTGAATCACATCGGTCAGCAGAGAGGAGATGAACAGACCGAGAATAGTCGGGATGACCACGATGGCGACGATGATCCAGAATGAGTTGGCGAAGGAAATCCAGAATGTGGAGTCGGAGAACAGTCGCTGCCAGTTCTTCAGCCCCACCCATTTTACCGGCCCCACTCCACGCCAGCGAGTGAAGCTCAGGTAGACGTTCCATACGAACGGAATCACGACGACGATGAGCAGGCCAAGCAAACCCGGAATGAGATACGGCACGAATTTTGCGGAGCGGCTGCCGGGAAGCCTTGACATCGAGATGCCTCCGCTCTTGGTTTTATGCGACATTACAGGATCCTTTGATGAAAATTGTGTATTGCAGGTGTGGCCCGCCCTCAATCGGGCCACACCGATTGATTGGCCGCTTGACGATGCGCCGGCCCGATTGCGTCTTAGTTGTTCTTGACGCCCATGTCCTCGACACCGGCGTCATACTTTTCGTGGATACTCTCCAGCACGTCGGCCGGCTTCTTGGTGCCGTTGACCAGTTCCTGGAAGACCGCCGGGACCGCGTCGGTCAGGTTGGATGCGGCATAATCCGGGTAGTAGCTGAGCTTGCCGTCATTGGCATAGGAGGAGTATTCCTCAATCATGGCCTTGCTCTTTTCATCCGTGATCTTGTCGGTATCGGCCGCGACCGGAATGCCGCCCGCATTGCCGAGGAAGTTCTGCACGTCTTCGGAGAGCACGTAGTCGATGAACTTGGCGGACAGATCCTTGTGATGCGACCTTTCGGGAATCACCAACAGGTTGCCGGCGCAGCCGATGGCGAAGTTGGATTCCGGCATGACCGCGGCATCCCAGTCGAAGGACGTGATCTGCTTGACGAAACGGCCTTGGTTCCAGGTGCCGGTCTGGTAGATCGGATACTCGCCCTTGATGAAAGCCTGCGTAGTGTCCTCAGCCTTCAGGCCGGTCGCGTTGCGGGAGATGAAGCCTTTGTCAAGCCAATCGTTGATGGTGTTGACGGAGTTGGTCAGAATCTTGGAATCCCAGTCGACGTCTCCCTTGTACAACTGCCAGTTGTCGATGAACTTGGAGTCGGCATTCTTGGAGACGAGTTGCCACCACAGCCACATCACGCCGTATTCCTGGGCGTCGGCGGCGATTGGAGTCACTCCGGCATCGACGAATTTCTGGCACACGTCCACGAATTCGTCGTAGGTGGTCGGGATTTCAAGACCATACTTGGCGAAGAGGTCCTTGTTGTAGTAGACGCGCTGGAATTCGGCATAGCTGGTCATGCCGTACCAGGTATCGCCGTCCATGATGCCGTTCTCATCGTATTTGGCGACGGCCGCGTTCGCACCGGTCACCTTCTTGTCCCAGCCATACTGGGAGACGTAATCGCCAAGATCGGTAAGCAGACCCATGGTGGAGAGCACACCTGCGGAGCCATTGCCACGATTGGATTCCATAAGATCCGGCGCTTCGTCGGAGTTCAGGAACTGGCTACCGTTCTGGGCGATCTGCGTGAAGGATTTACGTTCGAACTTGATTTCGACTCCGGTTTCCTTTTCAAAGGCTTCCGCCGCTCGCTTCCAAGCCTGGGTCTGACCGGCATCGTCCTCTTCGTAATACCAGAACGACAGGCTATCCGGCTTCTCCTCGTCCTGCGCGCTATCGGTACCGCATGCGGCGAGAGAGGTCAGCGACAGTGCTGCAATGGCCATCGCGGCCAATCCTCGTTTAATATTCATTTCTTTCCTCCTTTTTTCTTCCAGAGCGCCTTCCTTGCAACGCTCCAAAAAACTGCGATTGTTGAAACGTTTCGACACTGTGCGTAGGACCCTCCTCGAACGGGCCGTTGTAGTTGTCGGTCGACGTCGACCATTGTTGAAACGTTTCGATTTTGCCTATGAAATTATGTTTGCTAAATCACGTTAAAAATCTCTTCGTCTTATCGAGAGGACGTTTCCAAAGACTTTTCGCCGGGACTTATCTCAGCAACGGAACCGCGCAGCCTCACTGCGGGAGCCTCAAGTTCCACATCACCCTTGATCTTGACGCCTTCCTCAATCGCCGAAACCAAAAGCTCCATGGCCTGCAAGCACAGCTTCTCCGGCATGACCGGCATCTCGGTAATCGGACGAGACATCAATTCACCGTCGAAATACGTGCCGCACGACAGTACGGAAACATCTTCCGGCACCGACAATCCCACAGCCGACAGTTCCTGCAATACCCGGTTGAGCACGTTGGCGTTGGCCTGATTGATTATCGCAGTCGGACGATCTTCATCAGCAAAGGCCTCCCGCACAAAGCGGCTCGCATCGAAACGGTTATCCTTATATCGAGGGGATTCAACAACCGTCATGCCGCGTTCCTTCGCACGCGACAGCATACTTTCGCGAAAAATCACGACATAACCGGAACAACGCTCATAATCGGCCTCATTGTTACGCAGGAACGCAACCTTACGATGGCCCCTGTCGAACAGAAAATCCACCGCCTTGCGACCGGCCTCGACGAAATCGATGTCAACGCAGGCACAACCCTCGTGCGTCTGCGGATAACCGATAGCCACGCAAGGTTTGGAAAAATCACCGGACGCGGCCGCGCGCTCGTCATTCTGCTCGACATCGAGCAACACCACGCCATCGACCAAATTGCTTTGCGTCACACGACGGATATCGTTCACCGCATCCGGTCCGGTCAACAGCAGCATATCATATCCGGCATTCCTCGCCGCCCACGCGGTATGCAGGAAGTAAGCGTTGTATTTGGCCTGATTGATATCGCCGCGAATCGGCGCGCTCAATGCGATGACCTGCGAACGTATGCCACGCATCTTGCGGGCGCTGGCGTCCGGTGTGTATCCAAGTCTCTCCACAGCCGCCATGACCTTGTCGGACGTCTTGACGGAAATCGAACGCTTGCCGGAAAGCACATACGAGACCGTGCTGACGGACACTCCAGCCTCACGGGCCACATCCTTGATGCCTGCCATCGTCATCGCCCCCCTTCGGCTTCCTTGCGCTTCCGACGTCATCTTTTACGCACTCCAACGCCACAATACGTTGAATCAGCATAGTCATTGCTGGCGAGAAACATCTTGTTTTTACCAATCGAAACGTTTCGTCGAAACGTTTTAATAAAAAAACCTCCGCACGGAACTTATGTCAAACGTTTCGACACGCTGAAATCAACATGAGCAAAAGGCGATATTCGTAAGAGGCAACATGCGTAACTATAGGCCGCCATCGAAAAACAGACCTTTCTCGGCTACGGACGGCCAACAACGCTCGACGCTGCAACCGAATACCCGCAAGGCGTTCGACAGTTGCGGACGCCAAACCGCATCGCTCAAACCGCATCAATGGCCAGATTTGGCCATCAACCCATCCACCACCCGATCGCTATCCGTTTTAACGTTTTGTGCAGATTTGTCACACCACCCCTCTTACCCCGCTTCGATGTTAAACACCACTGGTAGTCTGTTCTTGGCTCACGTACGGCGCCTTATGGCGCATACCTTGCATTACCGATGCTTTCATAGAGAGAACTCATGGAAATCATTAATTTCTTCATCAACCTGCTCAAGGACCCCCGCACCGCGATTGCCGGATGGATCGCCATGGGCGTCGCCCCGACGCTCGGATTCATCTTCCTCATCGTTTTCGTCGAGACCGGCGTGGTGTTCTTCCCCTTCCTCCCCGGCGATTCACTGCTGTTCGCGGCAGGATTCTTCGCCGCTCCCGACGCCGCGACCGGCGTCTCCGCATTACCTCTGTTCGCACTGCTGCCGGTGGTCTGGTGCGCCCCGATCATCGGCGACCAGTGCAACTATTGGATCGGCCATTTCTTCGGACGCCGCATCATCGAATCCGGCAAGGTCAAGGCCATGACCCCGGAACGCATCGCCAAGACCGAAGCGATGATTGAGAAGTGGGGTCCGCTGGCCGTGTTCCTTGGCCGTTTCTTCCCGTTCATCCGCACGTTCATGCCGTTCATTTCTGGTATTTCCGGCATGCGTTGGAGCCGCTTCACGCCGTTCTCCGTGCTCGGCGGCCTGTGCTGGTCCACGTTGTTCACGCTGCTTGGCTACTTCTTCGGCGGCATTCCGGCCGTGCAGAAGCATTTCGAGCTGGTGATCGTGGCGATTCTCGTACTCTCGCTGATTCCGACGATCGTAGGATTGCTCAAGGCCAAGTTCGGCAAGAAGGCGCCTGCCGAGGCTTAACCCAGCGTAAATCACGCATAACTCAGCGTAAATCAAGACAAATCGTTAGGTAGATGAAGTGCGTACGATCGCAACACGCGCATGCGTTGAATTGCGTTCGTACGCACTTCGTATTAAAATGTTGAGAGTTGCCTAACTTTGCTAGGTAATGCTTCGGGGCTGTAGCTCAGTTGGTAGAGCGCTTCGTTCGCATCGAAGAGGTCGCGGTTTCGACTACCGTCAGCTCCACGAAAGCCCGCTGCATTCATTCCACCGCAGCGGGCTTTTTCTTTTATCCCGTGCCTTCCATCTTCTTAGATCAGCAGTCAGAATGCGTTCGGACATCGTATGTCACGTCATACACGTCAGTCGGGTCATAACGGTATCTCTAGGCGTGCGCACCATCCCGTCCCAGCCCCAACTGGGAGATACGCCTATATCTCGTAGTTTGTGGTCAAAAGGGGGCATACTTCGTCATGTTCCGATTCTCCCACACGACTCAGAAACGGCCATTTTCCAACGATTTGCGATTTTGAAGTCAAAATAGTCTGCATCCAGCCCAGCCCCAACCGGGAGATACGCCTATTTCTTGCTGGTTGGGGCACACGATTTCCGCACTTCCCTCATCACATGATTTTAACGGGGTCTTTCTTGCGATTTTCTCAATTTTGGCCCCGTTAAATGATGCTTTCTACTTACTTTCACAAGAAATCACAGTAAATCTAGGTTATCTCCGCATCAAAATACTGTAAAATCGCATTTTAGCGGGGTCATTTTTGAAAAATACTCAACTTTGACCCCGTTAAACGCGATATTCGATATACAAGCCATACAGGTTTCGACTAATCGCACCCGGAATCTAGCCAAATCACGTCCGAGCGCGAGTAAAGCCGTATCCGGGTCCGCTACCGATCACACGCCCGATTCCGAACCCAAGTCACACTCAAGCCGCAACCGAATCACGCACCGACGCGCTGACGCACATACGCGTCGAGCGCAGCAGCGGTGATGCCGTCGTAGCCCTTGATCGACGCGAACTGCGGACCGTCGGAATTGTCGATCTGCATGAAACCGGTCTGCCCCAATGTAGTGGCGCCGGAAGCCACTGCGGAACGCAGGCCGGACATGGAGTCCTCAATCGCAATGCAGTACTTCATGTCTTCAAGCGCTATGCCAAGGCGACGGGCGGCCTCCAGATACGGTTCCGGCGACGGCTTCTTCTCAACGTCGTCATCGCCGCATACATAGCCGGCAAACACCCCGGCAGGAGCCTGGGCAACCAGATTTCGCGCGAGGTGACGCGGCGAAGTCGTAACCAGCATCGACGGCACACCCGCCTCGGCCAACGAACGCAGCACATCCTCCACACCGTCGATCCACGGAATGCGCTCGAATTCCTTCTGCGCAACATAATCGATCATGCCTTTGCCGATTTCCTCGACCGACAGCTGGCATCCATGCTCCACCATGCGGCGGGCAACGTCCGGAACCGGCGTGCCGGAACCCTGCCATGCCAATTCCTCGTCCCAATATCCGCCATGTTCCGCGGCGATCTTCATCTCGCCTTCATGCCAATACGGCTCGGAATCGATCAGCGTGCCGTCCATATCCCAGAACACGGCTTTGATCATCAAACTCGAATCGGTCATTCGGAACTCCCCTCACTGTGTTGCTACCGCCATTTCATCAGGGCGGCATGACCAATCAATATCAGGGGCGCGCACACCAAACAGCACACCAAACATAAAAGCGCCCGAACGGAGTCAACTCCGCCCGAGCGCTTTCCTGCTTTTCATTGTCGTCTTGCCATGAACCCGCAAAGCCCCATTCCTCGCTAGTCCACGATTCGCCGACGTATTCATCAATGTTTATTCCTCGGCGGCCTTCTTCGCATCCTCCGCCTTCCAGCGGGCAATGCAACGCTCCACGCGCTTGTATCCGATGATCTTTGGATCAAGACCGGCCTCACGGAAGATCGCGGCAGGTGAACCACCTTTGGCATACCTGCGCATGCAATCATCCCTGAATTCCTTGGAATAGCAGATTCGATATTGGGTAACCGATTCGACGGCCTCCAACGACCCGAGATATTTTCGGGTTTTAGCAGTGAACGCAACTCTTGGCACTGTACGCTCCTAACCTTTCTTTTTTCACCGCATGGATACCCC
>CAVEVJ010000090.1:0-11094 GCA_963619075.1 Acidaminococcaceae bacterium | reverse complement strand
GCGGTATACACGACGGTGATGGCGTCTTCGGCCTTGGCCAGAGCACCGCTGTCGGCCGCGTTCTTGCCGGCCTCATACACGGCGTTGGACAGGTCGAACGTCAGAACGGTCGCCTTGTTTTCGGTGTCGCTCGTATCGTACTTCTGGTTGACGGCGGTGGTCATCTGATACTGGTCGGCGGTGGCGGCGGCACCGTCATCGGCCTTGGTCAGCGTCTTGTTGCCGATGGTCACGGAAGTGACTTCCTGGAAGGTCAGGCCCTTGCTCATGGTGTCGCCGATGGAGAAGAGGTACGGCTTCTCAGCGGTGTTCAGGTAGCCGACGGTAAGCGGAACCTGGCTGGTGAGTTTGAAGGTCACGATGTCGCCGACGCGCTCGGTCGTGCCGACCCACTCCTTGTTGTCTTTGACGATGACCTTGTCGATGCCGGTGGTCTGGTTCTTGACGTTGATCACGCCAAGCGCCTGGCCTTCGAAGTCACAACCGTTCACCTTGGTGCCCACGAGCATCGGGATGGAGTTGGTCTGCGTATGGTCAACGCCCTCGGCGTTGCTGACGGTGGTGTCGACCGCCATGTACAGACCTTCCTCAAGCCCGCTGATGGTGAGGGTGTCGCTGTCGGCGGTGTATTCCGTGGCCGCCGCCAGTGCGTCCTGGAAATCGGCCTGCCCGACCAGCGAGCTTACGAAGTTGCGCAGATTGCCGCTCCACGGCTTGTTGGGGCTGCTGGTGAAGTAGCCGCTTTCCGCAGCGACATATCCGACCGGGTTGTTCGTGTAGTCTCCGGTGTTCCAAGTGGTTCCCTCGGCCACTGAAGCATCCAGAGCGGCTGCCGCGCCGGTCGCGACCGCGGCTTCGGTGTTTACCGCGACGCCTTCAACATAGGTGGTGTCATCCTTCTCGACGAAGGACGCATGCTCATACGAGCCGATCCTTACGGCCTTGTAGGTGTGCCCCTTCACCGCGCCATCCGCACCGTTGAGGGTGATGGTCGCGGGAACGAGCTCCTCGTCGGCCATGGCGCTGCCGGCGCCGAACGCCATACCCGACAGGAGTGTGGCCGCTGCGGCCACTCCTGCCAAAATCTTCCTGAGTTTCATGGTTCGCTTCCTTCTTTCTTTTTAAAAAACAGATTGTCTGCTGTCTGCCACGCGATGTAGCGGACGTCGACGGATACGTTCGGTTTGACTCACCCCTACCTGGCCATACGGCGTCTGGCCACGTGCAGTCCAAGGCCCAAGGCCAGACCGCCTCCGACCGCTCCCAGCACGTACGGCACGAACATACGCGGCGTCTGTGTGCTGCTGCCGGTGAACGGCAGGCTACTGACGGTGATCGGCGTATTGGTGATGATGTTGCCCGTCACCGGATCGGTACCGTTCAGAATCTGGATTTCGGCGGCACCGTTGTTGGTCTTGTCGATCACGAACGTGTAGGTGATGTCGGACTTGGTGTAGCCGTTCGGCGCCTTGGTCTCCACCAGTTCGTATGTTCCCCAGTCCAGACCCTGCAGTTGGAATACGCCGGCCTTGGCGTCGCGATCCTTCGAATCCGTCGGACACTCCGTATCGCTGATGCAGTCGGTCACGGCCTCGGAAACAGGTTCGGCTATATCATTGCCCTGCCAGTCCTTGATCTGGGTGAGTGTCCATTCGGAACCGGCCAAACGTGCGTTTTCGCCGCTTCCTTCCTTGGTGGAATCGGTCTTGTACCAGACGACCTGACCTTTCGTGCGGTCGTTCGGCACCTTGTTCCCTGCCACTTCGGAACCATCCGTGTTGTAAAGCTTCGCATCCTTACGGCTGTCGTCATCCTGGATGGTGAAGGTGTAGTACACCGTTGCGCCATCTGGCAGGTCATAGCCTTCCGGAGCCTTGGTTTCCACAAGGCGGTACGTTCCGACCGGCAGATACATCAGTCTGAACGAGCCTTCGGCCGAATCCACGTCGTGGTACGGATCGTTCAACAAGGAGGAGCACTGGTCGGTGCAGTCAGTGATGCTCCCGGCACCTTCGATGTCGTTGCCGTCGGCATCCTGCAGCTTCCACTCACTGCCCGCCAGCACCGTCAGCTGATCCGTGGAATCCGTTTTGCCCCAGCTGACCGCGCCATAGGGCCTGTTGACAATCGCATTGTCGTCAGCCACGGCACCTGTGGCCTTACCGTCATCCTTGTAGACCGAAATGGTCGCCGTGTCGTTGGCCTTGACGTCGAACGTATACGTCTTGTCCGACTGCTCGTACCATTTCGGAGCTTGGTACTCCTTCATGAAATAGGTTCCGACGCGCAGGCTGCTGACTCTGAATTGGCCATCGGCGCTGTTCTTGTCAAGGGCACCGTTGTCGGACACGATCGTCACATACATTCCGGCGAAATCCGCATAGTAGCTATCGGTGGTGTCCGCAGGAACAAGGCACCACACGTCTTCGCTCGGAGTGAGCGAGCCGGAATCATCCGCCGCGCAGGTCGCCACATCACCGAAATCCAGATTGTACGGGCCGGAACCCGCCTGGGCTACCAACACCCACTTGGAGCCGGCGAGGCTCTTGCCGGCATCTTCAGTGCTGGCCTTACTCCAGCTGACGTCGTACGCCCTGATGAAGTCCACTTGTCCGTTGGAACCGAAGGCGCCGCCGGACAGTCGGGCCGTATTGTTGGTGAAGGTTATGAAAGCCTGCTCTTTGGCGTTCTGCTTCGCTTCATCACTGTCTACAGTGACTTTCAGACCGTATCCGTGCGCGTTCGTAGGGCCAGGATCGAGGGTTTCGTTATTCGTATACTCCTTGCCTCCGTTCGGTCGTTCCATTGAATTGACGCTCAAATCACTGTCGCTGTACAGAAAGCCTGTGGCGCTCTTCGATGGTTCTCCGTCATCGTGCCAAGTAATATGGTCTCCGGTGAACCATTCGACCGACAGCTCGTAGTAATTCGTTTGACCGCTCTTATTCGGGTACATGATGGAGAAATCATCGCCGGCACCGGTCACACCCCTATATTGGGAGCCCGCATAACCGTAGTTCTTGCCATCCATCGTGTTTTGGGTGATTTCAGTACCGGTTTCGGTGCGGTCGTATTGAGTGTTCGCCGCATTATCGAAAAGCGCCATGCCGGCGTGGTTGCTGGTCTTGCTCTTACCGGACGGGCACAGCCACAAACCACCACCGAAATGACCGGCATAATTCCCATACGCGGCCGCATTGGTCACATAGCTGGTCGAGTCTTCTTCGGTATACACGGCACCGCCCAAGCGGTTGGACCAGTTGTTCACGAACGTGCCTTGTTGGAACACGGCCTCGCTGTTCCAAGCCATGAAGATGGCACCGCCGTCCTGCATGGAACGGTTGGAGTCGAACGTGCCGCCGTTGATGACCATGCTGCCGTTGTACGCTGCATCCTTCGTACCATCGCCGAAGTAGATGGCTCCGCCGCCGGTCGCGTACAAGGTGGTGTTGTCCATCTGCCAGTTGTTTTGGAACGTTCCGCCATTGATCACCAGGCTCCCGGCAGCCCAGATCGCGCCACCGCCGGTGGGGTGCTTCCCGGAGCTCCAGTAGTGGACCGCATTGCTGGAGTTGGATATGAACTCGCCGTCGTTGATGGTAAGCGTGCCTTCGCTCCAGATTGCGCTGCCACCATGGAAATCAATATTTTCATCGGTATTGGCTCCGGTGGAGTTTTCGCTGAAGGTTCCGCCGTAATAGTCACGGTTCCAGATGAGCGCACGACCGATCCACCTGATCTGGGGACGCCGATGGTCGTGTTTCCCGAAGCGGCATTCGCATAATTGTTTGCGAATTCACCACCGTTGATGGTCAGGTTGCCGTTGCCAAAAACGTAGGCGATATTGCCGTCGCCGCTTGTATTGCTGTCGCTTCCGTTGTTGTTGTAAGCACCGCCGTTGATGACCACGGTTCCCGTCTCGCTATTGGAACCGACCTGGACCAGTCGGCCATTCTTCTGGTCGCTGAAGCTGAGTTTGTTGGCCCCATCCGTACCACCGCCGATGGTGAGGCTGGCTCCGCTCACAACATTGAACAAAGAGTAGTCGTCGGCACTCAAGTCGGTCCCCGAATAATCCAGGCTGCATGCCGTGCCGCAGGCATCATCGTCGGAAATCAAAGTGATTTCCTTGCCCTGATCCACCGTGATCTGGCCACCGAATGAAATATTGCCCGCAATGCCGATCACAGCGCTCTGATTCGCATCGACCGCGGCGATGGCACCGACCAGTTCGTCATAGTTCGTAGCCGTTGCCGTCGATCCCGACGCCGCCGACTCCTCACCATGAGCAGTATGGACCGACGGCGGAATGATCGCCATCACGGTAAGAGCTACCGCCGCCACGCTGGCGGCAATCGCCATCAAGTGGGTAGTCCGGTTCTCGCCACCCGTAAAAACGTAACGCATCGTCGCCCCTCATCTCTAATCCCCATCAGTCCGCATCGACTGATACAAATCGCTTCCCTTCGGCGATATAACATGAAGGGGGCAAAATAAAACCCCCGAATCACACCCGGAAAAACTCCGGCGACACCATTGGCGTCACCGGGATATGGGGATAAGAGGGGTGTGTTGCGGGGGTAGGAGGGGAATCGAGGAAAACCCTAATCAGCCAAGAAAGGCGAGCTCCTCAGACGTCAGATGAAGCTCGTCGGCCTTGAGGGAGTCAAGGATGGTTTCCGGGCGATGCGCACCCGGAATCACGAACATATGGTCGCCCTTGGCAAGCTCCCAAGCCAGCACCACCTGCTGGTAGCTCACGCCATGGTTGGCCGCAACCTGACGGAACGGGTCGAACAGGTGCTCGTCGTACGGATGGCGGTAGCCGCCGAGCGGGCTCCAGCACACGAACGCCAAGCCCTCCTGCGCGCAGTAGTCCAACGTATCCTGAGTGTCCAGGTGAATCGGGGAATACTGGTTCTGCACGGCCACAAGCTTATCGCCGAGAATCTCCTGCGCGATCTTCAACTGTTCGATGCTCACGTTGGAGACGCCCGCCCATTGGGCCACGCCCTGGTCGAGCAGCGCCTTGATGCCCTCGCAGGACTCGTTGTACGGCACTTCGGGATCATGGCGGTGCAGGTACAGCAGGTCAATGGAATCCACGCCGAGCGCCATTGCGGACTGCTTGCCGTATTCGATGAGATGTTCCGGCTTGCCGTCACGCGGCCACACCGGCTTATCGCCATCCCAAGCGCGACGCAGACCCACCTTGGTTGCCACGGTGACTTCCTCACGCGGGCCCTTCCAGGAATCCAAAGCCTCACGCACCAGCTTCTCGCCGGTCTGTTCCTCCTCGCCCGGAGTGTAGTAGGCCCAGGCGGTGTCGATATGACGGCATCCGGCGTCAAGCGAGGCATGCAGAGTCTCGATTCCAACCTCGTGCCCGCGATTGTTCTCAATGGTCAACGGCATCTCGCCATGGCCGATCGCAGTGGTGTTGAACGGTCCAAGATTACGAAACAGCGTCATGTCTTCTCCTTGAAACACTCGTATTACCGCAGTCGTGTTACTGCAGCCGTATGACGGCAGGCTCCCCTACGGACACTTGCCGTTTCAAGCAGAAAGCCTACCAATCGCCATAGGCGAAAGGCAGGCTTTCCTTCATCGGCCTCCGAACGAGCCCCCGCCGGAACCACCGGATGAGCCGCCGAAGCCGCCGCCCCCCGAGAACGAGCCGCCCGAAGACGATCTCGAAGACGACGGTGCCGCCGCGGAAATCGTGGAACGAATATCGGAGAAGCTGGAGTTCAATTGCGCTCCCAGATCGCCATAATTCGCACTGGACGACGGAACCGAGCCAGCCGCGACCCCTGCCGACGCGCCGGCAAGACCGGCAGATCTGCACGACCAGTACAGGTACGAGGACGTGGCGTATTCGTCAAGCCATTGCGGATCGGTCACTTCCGGATACGCCTTGGCGAGCTGGCGCATGGCCTTGTCGGAAATGCCGAACGCGGTGGCGTACACCATATAGCGCCCCCACAACCGCATGTCGAGCACACCACGATCCTTGAAATCGCTGAAATCAAGCAGATAATTGTTCAGCCCAAGCACCTGACCGCCATACTTCTGGCCGCTTTCCGTCAGTTCGAAATCCTTCGCATATGAGAGCGCGAACGAACACAGCAGCATGATCGGCACGCAGATGCACGGTATGAGCGCGATATAGCCGTCCGAAAACATCAAGCCCGCGAAGAAAGCAAGCAGCAAGCCCAGAACCGAGAACACGTAGGGCTCGAACACGATCTCAGTGGCGTTCAACGAATCGTATTCCTTGGCACAGGCCTTGTCGAACTTCTCGACCAGCTTGTATCCGCCCTTGTACCCGTCGAACGCATCGTTCATCATGTCGAGATCGAACACCCGTGATTTCTTGAGCCGCTTGGATGCCTTGAGTAGAATGTCGAGCACCGCCTTCTCGGACCGGCACAGCATCAACGATTCAACGTCGTCGTACGCAGCAGGCAAAATCGCCACAGTGCTGGTCTTGCGCAAAACCGACGCTTTGACGTTCGACGTGACCGTCGACGCAAGCGTGGACAGATCGGCATCGCTCAGGTCGAAGTCCTTGTACAGCTCGGCCGGTCCCGGATATATGGCGATGGCGCCCTTGGATGCCAACGACATGAAGGTGGATGACATCTGCCTGTTGTCCAGAGCGTTCTTTCCCCCTCCGAAGCTGATCCACGGACCATCTACCACCTTATCGATCAGTTTTGCCGCGGCTGCGGGACTGATCTCGGGTAGGTCACGCCAATATTCGATATCGCCCCTGTACCGTGATTTGCGGAACGCCACGACGGCACGATATATGGCCACCACACTCAGCGCCAAGCCAGCGATGGCGATCACGGCCCACACTGCCACGCGTTTGACTGCTTGGTTGTGCTGGCTTTCCCTCCATGCGGATTCCTGGCTTGTCTCCTCGTCCATGATGGTCTGTTTATGGTCGCCCTGTTCGGTGCGGGCCACGTTCTTGGCCTTGCCCGCGTCGAACATGGCCACTACGTCGAGATAGTCGCCCGAACGAACGTCATCGACGGTGAAGACGAGTGAGCCGTCTGTGCCGCGTTGCGTGGTGGACGTGTTCTCGCAGTGCAGCCATGCCCAGGAATTGCTCTCGTTCACTCCATCGGGGAACGTAATCGTGCCGGTGAGCTTGCCTATCGGAGTTTGATTTGATTTTCCGAACGGCTCCCACTGGAAGCTGACCACGTCGTCGTAGGCGGTACTGACGCCTTGCATGGTCATCGATATGTCGAATTTGAGGCTTTCGGCTTCGTCGGTGGCGGGAATGTTCCAACCGATCTCAAGGGTTTTCTGCGTCTGCCCTTGGGTAAGACTCAGGCCGTCGGTGGCGGAATCGAACGGCTGCGGATTATCCTCGTCGGTCACATCCACCACATACCACTGGCCGGCGTTTTGGGAATTCCAGTCGGTCACATCGTCCGGCAATACGAAATCGCCCTGTGTATACCGTTCGCCGGTGGTCACGTTGGTCACGCCGATGTCGGTGATGTTGGTCAGATTGGATTGTTTGAGCGTATAACGCTGATACAGCTGACGCCATGCCTTCGAACGGCTGTTGAGCTTCATATCAATATGTTGGGTGACCTTCAGATCGCCGTTCTGCTGCACAGCCACATCGTAATCAAGCGTGCTGTAGCTCAGATCGGCTTCGTCGCCTGAATCCGCCACGGCCAGCAGCAACACCACGCCCGCCAACAGCGCCGTAATCACCACTGCGTTCAACACGCTGAGCAAGGTACGTTTGAGGTTCATGCTTCCTCATCTCTCGAAAATGTTCGCCGGTCTTCCTTGCCGACCCCAACGTTGCGCGGCTTTGCGAAACCATGTTGCGAACAAGCGCCGTCGAACCGTTGCGTAAACCGTCGAACGTGAACCGTCGAATGTCCAGCGGCGCTTCATTCGGTGTCGAACGGCGTCAGAACTTGACCTTCGGGGCCTGACGGTCCGCCTCATCCACCTGGAAGTAGGCGGCCTGCTCGAAGTGGAACAGGCCAGCGATGACGTTCGTCGGCACGACCTCGATCTTGGTGTTGTACTTCTGCACCACATCGTTGTAGAACTGGCGCGCGTAGGCGATCTTCTCTTCGATGGACTTGAGCTGGGTCTGCAGATCCAGGAAGTTCTGATTGGCCTGAAGCTGCGGATATGCTTCGGCCGTGACCTGCAGGTTGGTGATGGCGCGGCTCAGCTGGTTTTCGGCCTGCACGCGCTGCGCCACGTCACCGGATTGCACGGCCTTGGCAACGCCCGCACGAGCCTGAGTGACCTGGGTGAATACGTCGGATTCGTGGGATGCATACCCCTTGACGGTTTCCACGAGGTTGGGAATGAGATCGGCACGCTGCTTGAGCTGCACATCGATCTGCGCCCAACCGTTCTTCACACGGTTACGCAGCGTGACGAGCCCGTTGTAGGCGGAGACGGCCCACAACACAACAACCACGATCACGGCAATCGCAATCAACATTCCGATATTCATTTTTCCTCTTTTCTGCGTTGATGCGGATCCTCTACCATCTTCTCACACCGGAAAAAGGCCCTCCCCAATCACCCCCGTCTTACGGCATGCAACCATGATCGTACCCACATACCGGGTTAACAACCAAAATATCTACCTGGAATCGGCTCTTAGCCCTTGGGCTGCAATGGTCAAGAAGGATTCAAGTGGCATGGTCGGTTTTTGAGGTCGGCCTGAATGTGTGGCCGTAACAGGCCTGGACGCATTACCACAGTAAGCGTAGAGCGGGGTTAAAAGCAGCTGCCTCGGAGTGCGGGAATCCCCGTGTCCCGGGTGAGGCAAAACGATGAGGGAGAACAAGGCCACGTCGTCCGACAGGATGCGGCGGCGCCGCGAAGACAGGAATCGCAGATCCTCAATCAGCCGTGCGGATTCTCAACAGAGTGTGCGGATTTTTGACAAGTCGTGCGGATTGTTCGCGTCCCAAAATCGTCTGGGAACGGTCTTTTTAGGGCTAAAAGTCGCCGATTCTAAGCCCATCTGGCAGAAAATCCCCATGACGAATCCGCACAGATCTTCAAAAATCCGCACGACTGAGTCAAAATCCGCACAGTAAGCCAAAAATCCGCACAATCGATTAAGAATCCGCACGACCGCTTGAAAATTCGCACGGGTCTTAAAAATCCGCACAATCCATTTAAAATCCGCATGGTTCGTCTTTTTGCACCATGAATCGCACATGATCTCTTCATGCATCACGCAAAAGATTCGAAGCACGGATGACATCTGCCCCAACCGCGAAAAACGGGCCTATCTCCCGGTTGGGGCCGGATTGGATGAGGAACCTTCCGATTCCGAAATCACAAATCGTTGGAAAATGGCCGTTCCTGAATCATGCGGAGGAAATGGGATCCGACGAAACACGCCTCCCTTCAACCCCAACCGCGGAAAACGGGCGTATCTCCCCGGTTGGGGCCGGACCGGACGCAGACCACTCCGACTTCAAAATCACAAATCGTTGAAATTCCGCCATTCCCATGTCGAACAAAAGAAGCGGGACATGACGGCACACACCCCTTTCCGACCACAACTTCAAGAAAATGGGCATATCTTCCAGTTGGGGCCGGCTCAGGTGCGGACCTTTCCGACACCAAAATCATAAATCGTTGGAAAATGGCCGTTTCTAAATCACAAGGAAGAAACGAGACTCAACGAAGTATACCCCCTTGAAGCCCCAACCGCGAAATACGGGCCTATCTCCCGGTTGGGGCCGGACATGGACGCAGACCATACCGGCGCGCATCCATATAACGCGCATCCATATAAAACGTGCGTATATACGAAAAGGCCCGCATCCATAACGGAAGCGGGCCCAATCAGAGTTATTCAGCGATCAATCAGTCCTCGAACGGATCGAAGTCGCGGCGCACGCGGCGACGCGGACGCTCGGAACGCTCTTCACGATCGGCGCGGTACTCATCGTAGTTCTCGTCGGCGGCGTAACGCGGGTTACGGTCGTCGCGGCGGCTACGGCGACGATCGGAACGACGATCATCACGATCATAATCACGATCATCACGATCGGAACGACGACGACGCGGACGATCATCATAATCACGATCATCACGATCGGAACGACGGTCATCACGACGGCCACGGCCACCACGACGGTCATCACGATCGGAACGCTCACGACGCGGAGCGGAGGATTCCTGATCCTCGAAGCCCGGAATCACCAGGGAGATCTTGCCGCGATCGTCGACGCCCTGCACGACCACCTCAACGGTGTCGCCTTCCTTGAGCACGTCTTCGACGGCGTCGATGCGCTCGCCGTTGGCGAGGTTGCGAATCTGGGAGATGTGCAACAGACCGTCGGTGCCCGGGGTCAGGTTCACGAACGCGCCGAAGGAAGTGGTCTTCACAACCTTGCCGCTGTAGGTTTCGCCGGCTTCCGGAACATGCGGATTGGCGATCTGGTCGATGATCTGCTTGGCCTTCTCGGCGCCTTCGCCACCCTCGGAGGAGATGAACACGGTACCGTCATCTTCGATGGCGATTTCAGCGCCGGTCTCTTCCTGGATCTGGTTGATCATCTTGCCCTTCGGACCGATGACCTCGCCGATCTTGTCAACCGGAACGGAGGTGGTGATGATGCGCGGAGCGTACGGGCTCATCTCGGCCGGGCCGTCGATGCACTCGTTGATGACCTCGAGAATGGTGGTGCGGGCTTCCTTGGCCTGCTGCAGGGCGGACGCCAGGATATCGGCCGGAATGCCGTCAAGCTTGGTGTCGAGCTGCAGCGCGGTGATGAATTCGGAGGTGCCTGCAACCTTGAAGTCCATATCGCCGAAGGCGTCTTCGGCGCCGAGGATGTCGGTCAGGGTCTTGAAGATGTGCTGTCCGTCGACTTCGCCGGAGACCAGGCCCATGGCGATGCCCGCAACCGGAGCCTTCAGCGGAACGCCGGCTGCGAGCAGCGACAGCGTGGACGCGCACACGGAGCCCATGGAAGTGGAACCATTGGAACCGATGGCTTCGGAGACCTGACGGATAGCGTACGGGAACTCCTCACGGCTCGGCAGCACCGGCACGATGGCCTTCTC
>CAVEVJ010000089.1:0-3992 GCA_963619075.1 Acidaminococcaceae bacterium | reverse complement strand
ATACACCACCTCCGACGCGTATCCCTACTCGCAGATGACCGATCTGGGGGAGTCCACCAAGGATTCCACGACGGAAACCTCCGAAACGGTGACGGGATTGTCTTCGAAGAACGCCAACTACATCCGCAATTCGGTCAAGGCCACCGTTGACGCCTATGACGGTTCGGTGGACCTGTATGTGTGGGACGAGTCGGACCCCGTGATCAAGGCGTGGGAGCAGATATTCCCGGGGCAGTATCATCAATTGTCGGAAATCTCCGGTGATCTGATGAGCCATCTGCGTTATCCGGAGAGCCTGTTCAAGGTTCAGCGCGAGCTTCTGGCGAAGTACCATGTGACCAGCGCGAGCCAGTTCTTCTCCGGTGAGGATTTCTGGCAGACCCCGGTCGATCCGACCGAATCACAGCAAGCGCAGGAGGAGGACGTTCTGCAGCCTCCGTACTATCTGACTTTGCAGACCGGTGGTTCGAGCGAACCGGTGTTCTCGCTCACTTCGTCGTATATTCCCGCTGGATCATCCACCCGTGAGATTCTGACGGGCTTTCTGTCGGTCGATTCCGATGCGGGCAACGAGCAGGGCAAGATAGGCTCGAATTACGGAACCATACGATTGCAGGAGCTGCCCAAGGATTCCAACGTGCCCGGACCGGGGCAGGCGCAGAACAACTTCAACGCGTCGGCGGACGTGTCGAAGGAACTTAATCTGCTCGAATCCGGCTCCACCAACGTGCAGCGGGGCAACCTGCTCACCTTGCCGCTTGGTGGTGGACTGGTGTATGTACAGCCGGTATACGTGAAATCCTCCGGATCCACCAGCTTCCCGTTGCTGAAGAAGGTACTGGTCGCTTTCGGCGATCAGGTCGGATTCGCGGATACCCTCGACGAGGCGCTTGACCAGGTGTTCGGAGGCAATTCCGGCGCATCGGCCGGAGACGCCGAAAACGCAACGGAAACCAGTACTTCGAACAAGACGAATTCCGGATCGGATGCCAAGAGCGACTCCACAAGCGACTCCACGAATGACTCCACAAACGGTCAATCGGGGTCCTCGGATTCGAGCGCCGAGCTCAAGAGCGCGCTCAACGACGCGGCCCAGGCCATGAAGGATGCCGATGCCGCGATGAAGAACGGAGACTGGAGCGCCTATGGTGAGGCGCAGCAACAGTTGCAGGAGGCGCTGAACAAGGCTCTCGAACTTGAACAGTAGTCTCGTTGTGATGTAGCGCATGGCGGGGGCCGGCTCCTAATGGGGCCGGCCCCCGCCATATACGGGAGTGTTTTGTATGCTTGGCGCCATGAGCGAATATTCCTACCGTCCCGCAACGGAAGTCGACATTCAGGCGATTACCGACATCTATAACGCGGCCGTCATCGCAGGCGGCTCATCGGCCGACACCACGCCCCGCACATACGACCAGCGTAAGCGATGGGTCGATTCCCATCATGACCCTT
Organism: Acidaminococcaceae bacterium; assembly: GCA_963619075.1. Taxonomy (GTDB): domain Bacteria; phylum Actinomycetota; class Actinomycetes; order Actinomycetales; family Bifidobacteriaceae; genus Bifidobacterium. The sequence continues at coordinate 2,540 of CAVEVJ010000089.1, read as the reverse complement.
ATGCGGTGTTCATCATCACGGCAAAGGACGATGGGGACGAACGAATCGTCGGATTCAGCGCGCTTTCCGTGTTCTACGATCGCGCGGGATACGATGGCGTCACCGATCTTGCCTATTACATCGACCCCGCATGGCAGGGCAGGGGTGTGGGAACCTACACGTTGACGACACTGCTTGATGAATGCGCGAAACGTAATATGCGCAAGGCCTGTGCGATCATCTTCGCCGACAATGCCAGGTCGATAGCATTGATGAAACGATTCGGATTCACACGGTTCGGTCTTATGCCCGACGCGGCGACTGACTCGACCGGAATGATGCGCGATATGAGCTACTGGTATCTCGACCTGTAAGTACAATTCCTTGCGGTTATAAGCAGTGTCAACGCGTGCGCAGGCAAGCGCGCCGGCATGGTACGAACGAATGGAATGACTCTGATGGCATCTGATTTTTGGCTGATCGCAGGATTGGGCAACCCCGGTTCCAAGTACGAGGGGACCCGCCACAATATGGGATTCATGGCGGCCGACCTTCTCGCGCAACGTTGGTCCGTCAACTTTTCCGACCACAAGGGGTTGGCGATGCTCGGCAAGGGTGTGATGAACCTGTCGGGACGTAACGTCAAATTCTTCCTGGCCAAGCCACTGACGTATATGAACGATTCCGGAAACGCCATCGCGTCCATCAGTTCCTACTACCAGATCGAGCCGAATCGTATCGTGGTGATTCATGACGACATGGATCTTGATTTCGGCCGCATCAAAGTCAAGGCAGGCGGCTCCGCAGGCGGTCATAACGGCATCAAATCCATCGACCGTTCATTGGGAACGCCGAAGTACTCCCGTGTGCGTATGGGCGTCGGCCACGCACAGCGTGGCGCCCGCGCGCATGACAACACCGTGAACTGGGTGCTGGGCGGATTCGGACCGGACCAGCGCAAGCAGCTGCCTGAATTCCTCGCCGACGGTGCGGATGCGGCGGAAAGCATCATCTTCGATGGTCTCGCCAAGGCCCAGGAGCAGTTCAATGGCCGCTGAGTCGGTATCGACGGCAGGTTCCCTGTCGGGCATCCTGGACGTTCTTGAAACGGATGAGGATTTCCGTGCGTTGATTTCCGGGGAAATCGAACCTCCGCAGTCCGACGTGGATCCCAGCATCACGGTCGGGGTTCCGGAAGGCTTGCGTTCGGCGCTGGCTGCAGGAGCGTCCGGCAGCCGAACCGTGGTATTGGTGGTGGCTTCCGGGCGTGAGGCCGAGGAAACGGTTGATGCGGTTCGTTCCTGGTATGCCGGGAATCCGAATGACGTCGCGCAGCTTGAGGCTTGGGAGACGCTGCCGCATGAAAGGCTTTCCCCTCGAGCGGACACGGTGGCGAGCCGTATGGCGGTGTTCCGCAGGCTGAAGCATCCACGGAACGGCAGCGATATGTTCGGTCCCATCCGGATTCTCGTCATGCCGGTACGTTCCCTGATCCAGCCGGTGGTGGCCGGACTGGGCGACATCGAACCGCTGGTCTTCTCCCAAGGCGAGGAGCTCGCGCTCGACGAGGCGTCCAGACGATTGGTCGAGAATGCCTATACGCGCGTCGATCTGGTGATGGATCGTGGGGAATTCGCGGTGCGTGGAGGAATCATCGACGTGTTTCCGCCCACATTGCCCCACCCGGTGCGTATCGAATTCTTCGGAGATGAGATCGATACCATTCGTGAATTCCACGCATCCGACCAGCGCACATATGGCGACGACATCGCTACGGTATGGGCGACGCCGTGCCGTGAGCTGCAACTGACCGACGATATCCGCCAACGCGCGAGATCGTTGATCGGTTCCATCGCCAATGCCGACGATATGCTTGAATCCATCGCCAACGCCATTCCGGTGGAAGGCATGGAATCGTTGCTGCCAGCCCTCGTCGACACCATGGAACCGGTACGGGGAATGCTGCCGGACGATGCGCTGGTCATGCTTTCCAACCCTGAAAAGCTGCGTCGTGCCGCCGATGATTTAGCGAAGACGGCCAATGAATTCCTCGCGGCAAGTTGGCATGTCGCCGCTTCCGGGCATGGAGCCGGAGCCCCGATCACCTTCGACCAGGCGAATTTCTACGATTTCGAAGAAACCGTCGCATCCTTGGTCTTCTCCCGTCACGACGTATGGAAACTCACCGGTTTCGGTGTGGATTCCACACGGGAGGGGCGCCTTCAGCTTGACGCCAGCGCTCCCGGGGAATTCCGCGGCAACGAGGAGAAGGCCTCTTCCGGCATCGAGGGATTGCTCGAAGCCGGTTATGCAGTGACCGTAACTGCTGGAGCGCAGGGTACGTTGGCGCGTCTCAAACGTGCGATCAACGAAACGGGCATCGCCAATTTCGATTGCGTACGGTCGCGCGCGGTTGACGGTTTCATCGACAACGCGGCGAAGATCGCCTTGCTCACCGAACGCGACCTGACTGGCCGAACGTCGGCGGCGGGGCATAACAAAACGCCGAAGCGCCGCCGCAAGGCCATCGATCTCATGGAACTCAAGGCGGGCGATTATGT
>CAVEVJ010000088.1:0-5104 GCA_963619075.1 Acidaminococcaceae bacterium | reverse complement strand
CGCGACGGTTGCCGTGTGCCGCCGTGGACCGGCGACCAAAGCCAGGCTTTCGGCTTCAACGATTCCGGCAAATCGTGGCTGCCGCAGCCGGCTTGGTTTGTTGATTACGCGGCATATTCGCAGAATGAGGATGCCGACTCCAGCCTGAACATGTACCGTAAGGCGATTTCCCTACGTGCGCGATTGGTCCGTCGCGCAGGTGACACATCCCTGCGGTGGCTGGATCCCGATATCTGCGGTGACGATGGTTTTGGATGGAGATTGCCGTCCGGCATGACGGTATTGTGCAACTTCTCCGTCGAACGGTCGATTGCGTTGCCTCCGGATGCGAACGTGCTGTTGCGCTCGCGGGCGGACGATGGCGGAGACATCTGCCGAGTGCCGCCGGAATGTACGGTCTGGTACGTCTGAGTCTGTGGGAATCCTCTTTTTTCGAGGATTCCCACTTTCCATATCAGCCGAGTCCGGATGTGGTCGAACGGATTCGCGATTTCAATGACACTATCTTCATACCGACGCAAATAGGGTCTTTTGCGTCGATATGGGAATACTCCGGCACGTCGGCTATTCCCGTAAGGACGCAAAACGGCTGTTTTGCGGTGGTATGGGAATAGTCGGCACGCCATACTATTCCCATGTCGACGCAAGGAGTCGCAAGGAGTCGCAAGGATTCGTAAAAGAGTCGCAAAAAGTGCGAAAGCATTCATTTCTTGGTCTGCGAAACGCGCCGTAGGCAAGAAAGAAAAAACGATTTACTTACCATGGAATAGTTGGTAAAACTTACTCCGATGAAGAAGTAAAGGAGCTACGAATATGACTGATTTCAATCGTTCCGTTCTACCGGATGACGCCCGTTCGAATGGTGCGACCCCGAGCCCATGGTGGGCGAACGCGGTCGTGTATCAGATCTACCCGCGTTCGTTCCAAGATACCAACGGAGACGGCATTGGCGATCTAAAAGGCATTACCAATCGTCTCGACTATCTGGCTGACCTGGGTGTGGACGTGGTGTGGCTCAGCCCCGTCTTCAAGTCCCCGCAAGACGACAACGGCTACGACATTTCCGATTATCAGGACATCGATCCGTTGTTCGGCACGCTCGAAGACATGGACGAACTGCTTGCCGAAGCGCACAAGCGTGGCCTCAAGATCATCATGGATCTGGTGGTGAACCACACTTCCGATGAGCATGAATGGTTCCAGGCTTCGCGAGACAAGAACGATCCCCATGCCAACTGGTACTGGTGGCGTCCGGCAAAGCCTGGCCACGAGCCGGGAACTCCGGGTGCCGAGCCGAATCTGTGGGGTTCGTACTTCGGCGGTTCCGCATGGGAATACGATCCGAAGCGCGGTGAGTACTTCCTCCACCAGTATTCCAAGAAGCAGCCCGATCTCAACTGGGAGAATCCGGAGGTCCGCAAGGCCGTCTACAAGATGATGAACTGGTGGATGGATCGCGGCATCGACGGTTTCCGCATGGACGTGATCACCCAGATTTCCAAGACCATCGACTCCAACGGCAAGCTGCCTGGTGAGGAAGGCTCGCAGATCGTCGATAATCCGGTTGGTGAGGAAGGCTATTCCAGCCCATTCCCGTTCTGCTCCGACGGTCCGCGTGTGGACGAATTCCTCGCCGAAATGCGCCGCGAGGTGTTCGAAGGACGCGAAGGTTTCATGAACGTAGGTGAGGCTCCAGGCGTCACCCCGGCCCGCAATGAACACATCACCGACCCGAAGAACGGTGAACTCGACATGCTGTTCCTGTTCGACCATGTCGGTGTGGACCAGGCGGTATCCAAGTGGGACGTCGTACCGTTCGAAGTCAAGAACCTGCGCGCCCGTATGGCCGGCCAACAGGCCGCCGTCAAGAACGCCGGTTGGGCCAGCCTGTTCTTCTGCAACCATGACCAGCCGCGCGTGATCTCCCGCTGGGGCAACGACTCCGACCGCGAATCGCGTGAACTGAGCGCCAAGGCATTCGGCATGCTGCTGCACATGCACCGCGGCACCCCGTACATTTACGAGGGCGAAGAACTTGGCATGACCAGCGCGCACTTCACCAAGCTTGAACAGTACCGCGATCTCGAATCCATCAACGCCTATCGTCAGCGTGTGGAAGAAGCGAAATGCCAGTCGCCGGAATCCATGATGTCCGCGCTCGCGTTGATCGGTCGAGACAACGCGCGTACGCCCATGCAGTGGGATGCGTCCAAGTATGCGGGATTCACCGAGGCGGATGCACCGGTCGAACCGTGGATCAGCGTCAACCCGAACCACGTTGAGATCAACGCGTCCGAAGAATTCGACGATCCGGATTCCGTGTACAGCTTCTACAAGAAGCTCATCGCGATGCGTCACAACAACGCGACCATCGCAACCGGCGAATGGAATCTGCTTGCCGAAGACAGTGAGCAGGTTTATGCGTTCACCCGCACCCGCGGAGACGATACGGTTCTCGTGGTCGTCAACGTTTCCGACAGCGCGGCGGCCATCCCGCAGCAGGTCGCCGAACTCACGGAAAACGGCGTAGGCGAGTCGCAAGTACTGCTCAGCACCTATGATGCTTTGCGTAGCGTAAAGTCGATCGCTCACGGCGAGCTTGCTCGCTGGGAGGGAGTCGTGATTCAACTCTGATCGATCTTTCCCTATAACTCTCTGCAGAAGATCCGGGCAGGCTCCTATGGAACCGGCTCGGATCTTCTTATTCGGCGTCCTCTGCCGAACCCCACGTTCAACCATGAGTTCAGACGGAACCGTCATCTTTGGCACGCGTCCGCATACAATAGCGCTCATGGAACAAAAAGAGGTTCTCAAAGCATTGCAGCGCGATCACGCTGCCGAATTGAAATTAGCCGCCGAACGACTTGACGGCACCGCACGGCATACGCATATCATCCCGTCGAAGGTGCTATCCGAGATGACTGGTCATGAGATTCTGCTCAAGCCGGAAAACTTCCAGGTCACCGGATCATTCAAGATTCGCGGCGCCTACAACAAAATCGCCAGCCTGTCCGACGAGGAACTGGCCTGCGGCATCGTCACCGCATCCGCAGGCAACCATGCGCAGGGCGTGGCCTATGCGGCTCGCGAACGCGGAGCGAAGGCAACGATCTGCATGCCGCAGATCACGCCGCCGCTCAAGGTGGACGCCACCAAGGCCTACGGTGCCGACGTCGTGCTGTACGGCGAGGTGTTCGACGAGTCCGCGGCCCGTGCCCAAGAGCTCAGCGATACCGAAGGCATGGTGTATGTGCCGCCGTTCGACGACTACGAGGTGCTTTGCGGCCAAGGCACGATCGGTCTTGAAATCCTTGAGGATGTGCCGAACGTCACCGACGTGATCGTGCCACTGGGCGGCGGCGGTCTCGGTGCCGGCGTTGCGCTCGCCATCAAGACCTTCAAGCCGGAAGTTCGCGTGATCGGCGCAATTCCCGAAGGAAGCCCGGCTTGGAAGAATTCCCTGATGTCCGGTCATGTCGTTGCCGCCGACGAGGTGCGCACTTCGGCCGAAGGCGTCGCCGTCAAGCGTCCGGGCGACCTTACGTTCGCGCTGCTCAACGAGTTCCTTGATGATGTGGTCACCGTTACCGAACGAGACATCAACGAGATGATCCTGCTCATGCTGGAGAAGCACAAGATGGTGGTCGAGGCCGCAGGTGCTGTCTCTTTGGCCGCTCTTGAGCATCTGAACCTGCGTTCGCGCAAGTTCGCCGCCTCCCACGAGCCTCATGTTGTGGTGCCGATCATCTCCGGCGGTAACGAAGACACCGTATCCATTGGCGCTGTGATCCAGAAGGGTATGATTTCGCGCGGCCGCATCATGAACTTCGAGGTTGAGCTTCCGGATACTCCGGGCCAGCTGGTGAAGGTGGCCACTTTGCTGGCCGATCAGCGTGCGAACGTCATTGCTCTGGACCACGATCAGTTCAAGTCCTCCGGCCACTACAACAATGCGGTGCTGCTGGGTGTGACCGTTGAGACCAACGGTCCGGACCACATCGATCGAGTGCTCGAAGCGTTGCGTGAGGCCGGCTACCAGCCGAATCGCATCTACTGATATTCGATAGTGTCGCTCTTCGGAGCGATCGCTCGCATGCGATTGTCCGCATATAACGTTGGGGCTTCGGTTCAGTTGAACCGAAGCCCCATTTTTATTGCCGTCGTTCGTCTATCTGTTTTAATCCGCGCGTCTTACCGTTTATCCGTGCATTATCCATGCGTCGCGGCTTGATTGCGATTTACGCGTGCTGCTCCGCCGCGATTGTCTCGTCCACGAGTTGCGGCAGTGCGACGGCGATATCGTCGCGAATCAGACGCTGCGCGAGTCGGTCGTATTGTGTACGTCCCATATTCATGATGGTGATCGGCACGCCCGCCTGTGCCGCGACCGGCACGATGCTTGCGGCTGGCATTACTTCCAACGTCGAACCGATGACCCAAAGTTCGTCCGCCTGTGTTGCCAGTCGGTACGATTTTTCAATCGCGCCGTCCGGCAATGCTTCACCAAAATAGGTGACGTCGGTTTTGATCAGACCATCGCACGGCATATTGCCGCTGTACGGCAGTTTGCGACGGCAATGAGGATCCGGCATATTGTCGAGATTCGCCATGATGTTGGCAGTGTCGTATTTCGCATGGCATTTCATGCAGTGTGAGGTTCCGATGGTTCCATGCAGATTCACGATGACGTCGCTGCTGTTGCCGGCCTTCTCATGCAATGCGTCGAAGTTCTGTGTGGCGAGCAGTGTCAGCAGGCCGGCCTGCTCAAGTTTTACCAGTGCCTTATGCGCGGTGCCCGGCTGTGCATTCCATACGGGCGATTCCTTTTGCCAACGCCAGGAGTATTCGCGGTCTTCCTGATTGGCCAGGAACGCGTCGATGTCGTAGACGTTCATCTGTTCCGGATGCTTGGTCCACACGCCGTCAGGTCCGCGGAAGTCGGGAATTCCCGCTGAGGTTGAGATGCCTGCGCCTGTCAATACTGCGATTTTCTTGCTCATATCTCCATAGATACCACCGCAATATGTTCGTGATTAGGTTTCTTGGACGTTTTCCGGTTGTTTTGTTCGGTGGTTTTGTGGTTCGACACGCCCGGGTTTTGTGT
>CAVEVJ010000087.1:0-2602 GCA_963619075.1 Acidaminococcaceae bacterium | reverse complement strand
ACGTATGCGTGGTGACCGGTGCGGTCGGCGGCATGGGCACCGCGATTTGCGGTGAGCTCGCCAAAGCCGGCGCCAGGCTTGCATTGGTGGACGTGAGCGAGGAGGCCACCGGCGCGTTCGCCGCCGAAATCGCACAAACCTATGGTACGGAGGCGAAAGGCTACGGTTGCGATATTTCCGATGCCGCCGATGTCGAGATACTGCGCAATAAGATCGTCGCGGATTTCGGTACCGTCGACGTGCTTGTCAATACCGTAGGTATCCTGCGGTTCGCGCCGCTTGAGGATCTGCCGTTGCAGGATTGGAAGGATGTGATCAACGTCAATCTGACCGGTGCGTTCATCCTTTCGCAAACGTTCGGCAAGGTGATGCTGCAGCACAAGTCCGGCAGAATCGTGCATATCTCCACCGTCGCGTCGCACTCTCCGGAAACGTTCTCCGGCGCATACTCCTGCGCGAAAGCGGGACTCGGCATGCTTTCCAAGATGGTCGCGGCCGAATGGGGGCCGTTCGGCATTCGTTCCAACTGCGTGTGTCCATGTTTCGTGAAAACCCCGATGTCGGCTTCGTTCTATGCGGATCCGCAGGTTACCAAGGACCGCGAGCGTCTGATCGCGTCCCGTCGTATCGGCGAGGTGCAGGATATCGCCAACGCGGTGGCGTGGATGGCGTCTCCGAGGTCGGACTTCGTCAACGGAGACGAAGTGAGTGTGGACGGCGGATTCCATCTGATGATGGGCGATCTGACGCCGAAGCCGGGCGGTCGCCGCCAGTTCGCGGTCAACTCGCTCAAGCAGCGCGGACTGCTGTAAGAGGACTGCTGTAAGAGGGAGTCTAAAAATCTCGATATTATGCGAAGCCATGCAAAGGGGCGTGGCTTCGCATGGACAATCGCAATTGCGGTTTCGAAAAGCAATTGCTGGAAAGGAAAGCCTTATATGGCAACCGCAACCAAGGAGCATAACCGTTACGGCATCCTGTCGGCCGCATTCGTGGTCATGTTCTTCGTGGCATCCATCGCACTGTTCAGTGTGTTTCTGACACCGTTGAGCGAACAGAACGGGTGGAGCAAAACCGACGTGAGTCTCTCGTATTCCATCTTCCAGACGGTCATGGCCGTCACGGGCATCTTCTCGGGGCGTATCTCCGACAAATTCGGCCCGCGCAAGGTCATGCTTGTCGGCGGACTGGTGTTCGGCCTGGGCTGGTTCTTGACGGGCATGGCCACCAGCATCCCGATGTTGTATATCTGCCATGGTGTGATCGCCGGTATGGGAAATGGCCTGGTGTACAACCCGACGCTCACCACCGCGCAACGATGGTTCCCCGACATTCGAGGCAAGGCGTCCGGTATCCTACTGGCCGCCGCGGCCATCGGACCGGCCACATTGTCTCCGATCGCCAGCTTCCTGTCGAGTACGTTCGGCGTCTCCGCTGCGTTGAAGATTCTCGGCGTGACGTTCTGGATCACCATCACATTGGGCTCGCTGTTCGTCTCGCCTGTGCCGGAAGGATACCGTCCGAAGGGCTGGAATCCACCTGTTCCCGCCGCAACTTCTGCGACTTCTGCCGACAATGCCGAAGACGACGGCAGTTTTGATTGGAAGGCGATGCTCACTTCGCCGCGATTCTATGTGCTGCTGCTCGTTTACGCGGCCGCGGCGACCGCCGGAACCATGCTCGTCGGCGCGCTCTCCTCGATAGCCCAATATCAGGTCGGCCAGGTCGGTGCGATGACGGCCGCAGCCTTCGGAGCGATGGTGGTGTCGATCAACACGCTGTCGAATTTCGTGGGACGGCTCGCGTTCGGCGCTTTGTATGACAAACTGGGCGCGTTCAAGTGCCTTGCCGTGATGCTGATCGCCACCGTGCTGGCGATGGTGGCCATGTCGTTCGCGACGAACGCGCCGTTCTTCATCGGTTGCGTGATCGTGCTCGGATTCGCGTTCGGCGCGCTGCTGGTGATCTATCCGCCGTTGACGGGCGAGACCTTCGGAACGAAGCATCTGGGCATTAACTACGGCATCATGTTCCTGGGATACGCGCTGGGCGCATGGATCGGCCCGCGCGTTGCCACAAGCCTGTTCAACGAGACGATCGGATACCGCAACGCGTTCTACGCCGCCGCGGCAATCACCTTCGCCGGACTCGTCGTCGCGCTGATGCTGGCGGCGAAGGTCAAGAAGGCCGGCACGATGGTGCCGAATCGCAACCACTAAACCAAGCAGACAAAGGAGTTCCCTATGACGCAGCAACTCAGACTCGCGGTAATCGGCGCAGGTGCCATGGGCCGTGACCATATTCGCTATATCCAAGACAATCCCGACGCGGCATTGGTGGCGATCGCCGATCCGATGCCCGAATCGGAAGCACTGGCCCAATCCATCGGCGTTGCATGGTATGCGGATTACAAGGATATGTTCGACCATGTGGAGCTCGACGGCGTGGTGATCGCGTCGCCGAACAGCCTGCATCTGCCCATGGCGCGTGCCGCGCTCAAACATGGTGTGCCGCCGCTGGTGGAAAAACCGATCAGCGACGACCTGGACGATGCGCGTGCCTTCGCGAAGGAAGCCCGCGAAATCGGCCTTCCGGTATTGGT
>CAVEVJ010000086.1:0-3618 GCA_963619075.1 Acidaminococcaceae bacterium | reverse complement strand
TTGCCATCCTGCCCCTGCACGAGATCCTCGCCGGCGATGTGCGCGAACACGCCGCCCGGAGGGGTCACACCGTTGACCTGAGGGAAGTATCCCGCCGACGTGTATACGTACTCCTCCGGTATGATGCCGTCCTTGATGATCTTCTTGTCGGAATAGACATCCCTGAGATAGGCGTTCAGCGCGTTGACACGCTGTTTGAGGCCCGCTTCCATCTCGTCGAATTCGTTCGATTCGATGATTCTCGGCACGGGATCGTAGGGGAACAGGCGATCATGGTATTCGCCGTTCTTATAAATGCCGAAGCGCACGCCGTTTCGGCTGAGCTCGCGATTGATCGACTCTCTACGGTTGACCAGTTCCGTCGCCAATTTACGTGCCGCTGACTCGATCATCGCCACACTCCTTCCACCACGTACTACAGGTGTCCCCCGGGGGCACACCTCCACAATGGAAGAGACGTTAATGTCGGCTGATTACCGCAATCCGGCGCTTATGTTACGGCGACGTCACGTATACGGACACGTCAAAATGCCGTAACATCCACGTCATACGTCGAGCGTGCGCTTGGCGCGGATCGCTTCCGCACGGGCGGCGAGAAGGCCGTCCTCCGGGTATTCTATATGTTCCAGAGTCAATCCCTGCGGCGCGATCGGTCCGGTCGATCCTTCGCGCAACGGTGTCGCCATCTTTTCGGAGAACCATTCGACGGAACGTTTGCCGACACCCACCTGCACGCATCCGTTGACCAGCGATCTGACCATATTGCGGGCGAAGGCGTCCGCCACGATGGTGAAGCAAAGCAGTCCGGATTCCAAGGCTGGAGTGCGGTACCGCTCCCCCATCGTCATGTCGTCCGGCACGAGTGGCCGTTCCCCGATTCTTCTCCAGTATGCGGTTTTCACCTCACGTATGGTGGTGCCGCCCGGATTGGGTGTTGCGAACGATCCGAAGTCATGCAGTCCGATCGTCATGGCAGCCGCCTGATTCATGGATTCGATATCGAGATGGTCGTCGATATGCAGTACGAAGTTCCTGCTTCGCGGGTCCACTTCGCTCGACCTGTCGGCTATGCGGTACACATACGTGCGCTCGAGCGCGGAGAAACGCGCGTCGAAACCGTTCGGAGCGATCTGTACTGAATGTATGGCGATGTCCGCCGGCAGCATGCGCTGCAGACGTCGTTCCAGCGCGATGTGCGCGGGCACGTCCATGTGTCCGACGCAACGTTGCAGCGTTTCCTCATTGACGTCGAGATGGCAGACCTGGTGCGATGCATGGACGCCGGTATCGGTACGGCCTGCCACCGTCAACCGCAGCGGTTCCGTCGTATCGTCATCCGGAACGCGCAGAACGGTGTGCAACACGCGTTCGATCTCCCCCTGCACCGTACGCATGTCGGGTTGTTTCGCCCATCCGTAGAATCCGGTGCCGTCATATGCCAAGTCGATTCGCAATCTCACGCAATAGAGCTTAGCAAAGCATGGCCGCGGCATCCTTCAAATACGTCGCGTCATGCTCCGGCAAATGCACAAACGCACGTTCCGTCATATTTTGGCCGGATATGACATTCAGTCAGATATGACAAGAGGGCCGGGAACCTTTCGATTCCCGACCCTCTTATACGCTAAAAAGCCAAATCACTCGGCATTCTCAGCGGCAGCCTCTTCGACGGCGGCTTCCGGAGCCTCGGCGACCGGAGCTTCCTCAGCAACCGGAGCCTCTTCAGCTGCAACCTTGGTTGCGGCTTCGGCTTCCTTCACCACTGCCTTCTTCGGGCTCACCGGCTCGGTGACGAGCTCGATGATTGCTGCCGGAGCGGCATCGCCACGACGCGGAGCGATCTTGACGATACGGGTGTAGCCACCCTCACGCTGCTCCATCTGCTCGGCGATCTCGGTGAACAGCTTGTGCACAACGGACTTGTTGCGGATGACGCGCATCACGCGACGACGGCTGTGCAGATCGCCACGCTTGGCCATGGTGATCAGACGCTCAACCAGCGGGCGAAGACGCTTGGCCTTCGGCAGGGTGGTGGTGATGCGGCCGTGCTGGAACAGGCTGGTGGCCATGTTCGCGAGCATCAGGCGCTCATGAGCCGGGCTGGAGGCCAGACGCGGACCCTTCTTTGGTGTAGGCATTGTTTCTCCTTGAAAGCCCCGTCGGATTCAGGTGGGCATTGGCCCGAACATCCGAATCCGACGAAGCGGTTAGGTCAAAAGTGGCGGATCACTCGTCTTCCGGCGAGAAGAAGGTGCCACCTTCGAGGTTATTGGTATCGAAGCTGCCCAGCGGGGAAGCCTTGAGAGCCAGGCCAAGGGCCTGAAGCTTTTCCTTGACTTCGTCGATGGACTTCATACCGAAATTGCGGATATCGAGCAGATCCTGCTCGGTGTGGGCGACCAGCTCGCCGATCGTGTGGATGCCCTCGCGCTTCAGGCAGTTGTAGCTGCGCTGGGTGAGGTTGAGATCCTCGATCGGGACGGCCATCTCCGGGTTGGTCTCCTCTGCAACCGGGGCAGGGCCGATCTCAACGCCTTCGGCCTGGGTGTTGAGCTCACGGCACAGGCCGAAGAGCTCCACCAGGGTGGAACCTGCGGATGCGACTGCATCGCGCGGGGAGATTGCCGGCTTGGTCTCCACGTCCAGAATGAGCTTGTCGAAGTCAGTGCGCTGTTCAACGCGGGTGGCTTCCACACGATAGCTCACCTTGAGCACCGGGGAGTAGATCGAGTCGACCGGAATACGGCCGATCTCGGCGTTATCCTGCTTGTTCATCTGGGCGGGCACATAGCCGCGTCCACGCTCGACGGTGAACTCGATCTCGAGTTCGCCATCCTCGGCGAGAGTGGCGATATGCATATCCGGATTGGCGATGGTAACGCCGGCCGGTGGGGTGATATCACCCGCGGTGGCCTCGCCCTTGCCGCTCTTGCGCAGATACATGACAACCGGCTCATCGTATTCGCTGGTGAGCACGATGCCCTTGATGTTCAGCAGGATCTCGGTAACGTCCTCTTCAACACCCGGCAGAGTGGTGAACTCATGCGGGACGCCGGAGATACGCACCGAAGTCACAGCCGCTCCAGGAATGGAGCTCAGGAGGGTACGGCGCAGCGAGTTGCCAAGCGTGTAGCCGAAACCAGGCTCAAGAGGCTCGATAGTGAAGCGGGAACGCTGAGGGTTGAGAGATTCCTCGGTAAGTGTCGGACGCTGTGCGATAAGCACTGTGGTTATCCTTTCAGCTTCGGACCGGTGGTGCACTCACCGGCCATAAAGCGGCTTTGGATTGATGATTTCTTCTAGTGCTCAGACGCGACGGCGCTTCGGAGGACGAACGCCGTTGTGTGCCTGCGGGGTGACGTCGGTGATGGAACCGACTTCGAGTCCGGCGGACTGCAGGGAACGGATGGCGGTTTCACGACCGGAACCCGGGCCCTTCACGAACACGTCAACCTTCTTCAGGCCATGTTCCATGGCCTTGCGGGCTGCGGATTCAGCGGCCATACCAGCGGCGTACGGAGTGGACTTACGGGAGCCCTTGAATCCGACATCGCCACCGGACGCCCAGGACACAACTGCGCCGGACGGGTCGGTGATGGAGATGATGGTGTTGTTGAA
>CAVEVJ010000085.1:0-4397 GCA_963619075.1 Acidaminococcaceae bacterium | reverse complement strand
ATGTCGTCGAGGACGGCGTAGAAGGCGAGGACGGCGTCGAAACGGAAATCGAAGAGGAAATCGACATCGAGAACGTTCGGGTCGGAGATATCATCGCCATCCGTCCTGGAGAGAAACTGCCGGTCGACGGCATTGTGACGGCTGGTTCGTCCAGCATCGACGAATCCATGATTACCGGCGAATCCATGCCGGTCGTCAAAACCGTGGGCAGTGCGGTCACGGGAGCCACGATCAACGGTTCGGGCGCGATTCGATACCAGGCCACGAAAGTCGGCAGGGACACCGTGCTCGCGCACATCATCGAATTGGTGCGTTCCGCGCAAAGCTCGAAAGCGCCCGTGCAACGTCTGGCCGACCGCATCTCCGGCATGTTCGTGCCTGCCGTGGTGCTGATCGCCGTCTGGTCGTGCGCGATCTGGTACGCGTTCGGCCCCCAGCCGCGCGTGACGCATGCGTTGGTGGCGGCCGTGTCCGTGTTGCTGATCGCCTGCCCATGCGCGTTGGGATTGGCCACCCCGCTTTCCGTGACGGTATCCACCGGCCGTGCGGCGCAGATGGGTGTGCTCATCCGCTCCGCCGAAGCGCTGGAAACAACCGCGAAAGTCAATACCGTGGTTCTTGATAAAACCGGCACCATCACCGCGGGCCATCCTTCGCTCACCGACGTGCTGCCGCTCGGAAAATGGCGTGATGATGTGGAGGAACTGCTGGCGTTGAGCGCTGCCGCGGAACGCGATTCCGAGCATCCGCTCGCTGAGGCCATCGTCACCGGAGCGCATGATCGTAATATCGCAATCGGCACGGTAAATGGTTTCCGTGCGATCGCGGGACAGGGCGTGACCGCGCAAGTCACGTCGGCAGCCGGGAACGCGGTCCATGCCGTCGCGGTGGGGAACACTGATTTGATCGACCGGCTGGATGTCGGCATGCCAAGCGTCGGCAATGAGGATATCGACGTGATCATCGCCGACATGCAACGCCTGTCCCGGGAAGGGAAAACCCCGGTTCTGGCCGCCATCGACGGAGAGCTTGCGGGAATCCTGGCCGTGGCCGACGTCATCAAGCCGGATTCCGCACAAGCCGTGGCGCAACTGCAATCGCATGGCATCGAAGTCGTCATGCTCACCGGAGACAACGAAACCACCGCGCAGGCCGTGGCGGATCAAATCGGCGTGAGCCATGTGATCGCAGGCGTACGCCCAGAACGCAAGGCCGATGAAGTGGCCCAACTGCAAGGTCAAGGCTACACGGTCGCGATGGTGGGCGACGGCATCAACGATGCCCCCGCCCTGGCCCGCGCCAACGTTGGCTTCGCCATCGGCACCGGCACCGACGTGGCCATCCAATCGGCCGACGTGACGTTGATGAACGGCTCCCTCATGGGACTTGTGCATGCCATCGGTCTCACCCACGCCACCATGCGCAACATCGCGCAGAACCTCGGATTCGCGCTCGGATACAACAGCATCGGCATCGCCATCGCGGCGGGTATCCTGTATCCGTTCACGGGCGTCATGCTCAGTCCGATGATCGCGGGCGCGGCCATGGCGTTCTCTTCGCTGTGCGTGGTGTCGAACGCGAGCCGACTGCGATTGTTCGACCCGAATAAGGCGAACGCATACCAGGTGCGCAAACCGGATTTGAACAATAAAGGAAACAACAGGAAAGGAACCATTATGGGACTGTTCAGCGATCACAAGGCCAAAACCGAATGCGGCGGCCACTCCTGCCATTGCGGCGGAAACAATGATATGGCGGCCCAGGACGGGCGGAATCTCGCCAAGGATCCGGTTTGCGGCATGAGCGTGGATCCTGCCACTGCCGCGGCCACGCGTGAATACGAAGGCGTCACCTACTACTTCTGCAATCCGGGCTGCGCGGAGAAATTCAGCCAGAATCCGACGAACTACCTCGCCTGATCATTTGCGCCTGATCATTTGCGCAACTGAAATTTGGCCGTTGCCTTCCGCGTCGTTGCGGTTTCGCAACGGCCAAAACCCTTATACGACGTAAATGTGTGACGCAAGTCGTCATATAACGTCAACGGGTGAACTCCGAAAGCAGTCCAACTACTTCCTTCGTCGGAGGGGCGGCGAATTCCCGACGTTTCGAGGTGTGCGCACCGATGCGCACCAACCCTTCCGCCAGCACGGTCGCGGCGGCCACGCCGTCGATCACAGGCACATGCAGCTCGTTCTCCAACCGTTCGCACATGCCTGCCATGCCCGCGCAACCCAGCACGATCGAATCGGCATCGCAACACTCAAGTGTTGCACGGCATTCCGCCAGCAGCGCATCGTAGGCGGCATCAGGATGCTCGTCAAGTCCCAGGACGGGCACTTCGCAGGCGCGATAGGCCACGCACTGCTTCGAAAATCCGTATTCCTCGACCAGATCGCGCGCCCGACCCAAGGTTCGTCCCAATGTGGTGACGATGGCGAACGACCTGCCGACAAGCGTCGCCACATGAAAGGCGGCCTGCGCTATGCCTATTACAGGTCCCTGCGCGAGTTCCTGCGCCGCATGCAGTCCCGGGTCTCCGAAACAGGCCAGCACGTAGCCGTCATAGCCTTCGAGCTCTCCCTTGCGTACCTCATCCATCACTCCCACCGCGGCCAGCACTTCATCGCTGTGTGACTCTATGGAAACCGGTCCCATGCAGGGGCTTACCGCCGTTATCTCAACGTCCGCGCCTACCGCGCCGCGTGCGGCCTGTTCGATGGTGCGTGTCATGGACCATGTGGTATTTGGATTGATCACCTTGATTTTCATGAGGTCTCCCGTATGCAGGATCACTGCGTTTCTTGTCGACTTGTGAATATTGGCAAGGGAGGATCCCCGTGATTCCTCTAGGAATCTCAGGAGTCCTCCCGATGTCGTGCGCCATGTCCGACTACTGCTCCAGCGCCCCGTCGTTCACGCTCGGATCGTTCTTGGAATCCGCCAGTTGCACGATTTGCGGACGCTTGCGTTCCAGCAGGGTGAAGATGGCCAGACCGAGTCCGGCGCCGATGAACCAGCTGAAGTTCGACAGAGCGGTCAGATCGATGATGCCCATCTCGTTGAGCGGGCTGGGCAGCACAGCGCAGCAGATCGACGGAACGCCCGCAAGCAGCACGGCCAACACCGCGTTCGGATTGAATCCGTTGCGGTACCAGTAGCGGCCTTTCGGATCCATGGTGAACAGGTCGTCCACGGCGATGCGCTGCTTGGCCACGATGAAATAACCGGCCACGAGGATGCCGAAAAGCGGTCCGATCAGCGCGCCCAACAGATCAAGCGTGTAATGGATGGCCTGGTCGTTCGAATACCAGTTCCAAGGGGTGATGATCACCGAGCCGACCGCCGCGATCATGCCGCCGGTGCGCCAGCTGATCTTCTGGGGGTTGACGTGCGAGAAGTCGAACGCGGGGGAGACGAAGTTGGCCACGATATTGATGCCCACGGTCGCGGTGACGAAGGTGAGACCGCCCAGGAGAATCGCGAACGGGGTGTCGATGCGTTCCACGGTCTTGATCGGATTGGTGATCAGCTCGCCGAACACAGGCACGGTTGCGGACGCACACACCACGGTGAGCAGTGAGAACACCACGAAATTCACCGGCAGACCCCAGAAGTTGCCCTTCTTCACGCTCTTGTACGAGCCGCAGTAGCGTGAGAAGTCGCCGAAGTTCAGCATCGGGCCGGAGAAATACGACACGACGAGCGCGACCGCGGTGGTCATCACAGGAATTGATTCCACGAATCCAAGAGGTGCCGAGTTGGATAGGTTCAGGTCGATGGCTCCCAATCCGCCTGCCTGCACCACCAGGTAGATGGCAAGGATGAACATCACCGCGTAGACCAGCGGCCCGGCCCAATCGGTGAATTTGCGGATGGTGTCCATGCCGGTCCAGAACACGCACGCCTGCGCCACCCACAGAATGCCGTATGAAATCCAGCCGAGCGCCGAAAGTCCGAGGAACGAATAGTCGTTGGCGAGGGTCTGGGATGCCGGAATGAACTTCAGGAAGATGATGTTGAGCGATTCCGAAGCGAGGAAGGTCTGCACGCCGTACCATGCCACGGCGATGATGCCTCGGATGATTGCCGGAATGTTCGCGCCTTTGACACCGAACACGAACCTCATGGTGACGGGGAATGGCACGCCAGCACGCTGGCTGGGCTTGGCGATGAGATTGACAAGCGCCTGCACGATGACGATGCCCACGATGAGCGCGATGAACACCTGCCAGCTGGCGATACCCAGCGCGAACAGGCTTCCCGCGGTCACGTAACCGCCGACGGAGTGCACGTCGGACATCCAGAACGCGAAGATGTTGTACCACGACCAGGTCTGCTTCTTCAGCGGAGCCAGGTCTTTGTTGGCCAGACGCGGGTCATAGCTTTCCTTGATG
>CAVEVJ010000084.1:0-2951 GCA_963619075.1 Acidaminococcaceae bacterium | reverse complement strand
GCCCGCAACAACGCGGATCACGCCTTCGGCCGGAGAGGTCACGTCAATGTTGAATGTGGGAAGGTTCAAAGTGTCGTAGCGGCCACGCACAACGGAGACGGGGGCCAGCACATTCAGGCTTTCCTTGTCTTCACCGATGTTCAGTTCGTACGCCTCACGCGCATACAGCGCATCGACACCATCTCGAATCATCCAGTATCCATTGGTGAACTTCATTGTTGCTACTCCTGGTGTAGATTCCCGGCTTCGAACAAGGAAGGAAGGATTTCGAAGCCGGGATTGATTTGTTTTTCGGGGTTGCGTTTCCGCTACTTGACCGCTCCGGCGGTGATGCCGCGGGAGAGCGTGCGCTGGAAGATCAAGTAGAAGATGAGGGTCGGGACGATGCTGATCAGCGACGCGGCGGCGGTGGTGGTCACGTCCATCAGGCGGTCGCCGGTCAGAGAGCTGACCGCGATCGGGATGGTCTGCGTCGAGTTGTCGATCAGGAACGCCATCGGGATCATGTACTCGTTCCACGTCCAGATGAAGAAGAAGACGAGCATGACGCTGAGCGTGGGGCGGGAAATCGGGAACACGATCTTGGTGAAGATGGTCCAGCGGGTCGCACCGTCGATGGTCGCGGCCTCAAGAATCGACTTCGGGAACGTTCCGTAGACCGACGACAGCAGATAGGTGCCGAATGCGCTCTGGATGACGGTGAAGATGATCACGATCGCCCACGGGGAGTTGTACAGGCCGAGGTTCTTGAACATGATGTACAGCGGGTACAGCATGGCTTCCTGCGGCAGCATGTTGGCCAGCATGATGAGTAGCACGATCCAGCGGCGGCCCTTCACACGACCGATACCGAGCGCGAAGGCGTTGAACATGGAGAGCACCACTGCGAGCACCGCCACCAGGCCGGAGGTCCAGATGCTGTTCCACAGCTTCTCCGGATAGTTGACGCGGTCCCAGAACTTCATCAGACCGTCGAAGCTGAGTTCATGCGGCAAAGACAGCGGGCCGGAGGAGTTGTATTCCGCGGTGGTCTTGAATGCGTTGAGCAGCAGCACGATGAACGGGAAGAGCATCACCAGGCCGCCCACGATGAGCAGCGCGAGGATCGTCCAATCGCCGGCGGTGCGGTTCTTCTTTACATGCACGGGAATCTTGGTTGCGGAAGTCATGGCTTACTCCTCGTCTTCCTTCGCGACCTTCTCCTGAAGGTTCGTGAAAATAACGGCCACAATGATGATGACAATGGTCAGCGCGGTTGCGATCGCGGCACCGTAGCCGACCTGCTGGGACTGGAAGAACTGCACGTAGGAGTAGTACGACGGCACGATGGTGCTGGTTCCCGGGCCGCCCTTGGTCAGCATGTAGACGGGACCGAACACCTTCAGGGCCGCGATGGTGCAGGTCAACGCCACCACGAAGATCTCCGGCTTGATGGCCGGCAGGGTGATGGCCAGGAAGCGCTGCCACCAGTTGGCGCCGTCGAGGCTTGCCGCCTCATACAGTTCGGGGTCGACGCGCTGCAGACCGGACATGAAGATGACCAGCGGGTAGCCGACCTGAATCCAGATCATGATGAGCATCAGGAAGATGAGCGCCGTGTCGGGCTTGCCCAGCCAGTCGTGCTGCAGCTGGCCCAATCCGATCGCTTCCAGCAATGCGTTCAGAGCGCCGTTCTCCGGGCGGAAGATCCAGCCCATGACGAGGGATGCGACCGCGATCGGCAGCAGCTGGGGGAAGTAGTAGACGGCTCGCATGGTAGAAGCCACCTTGGGGCCGAACTTCTTCTGCACCACGTCGAAGACGAGGGAGGAAAGGATCAGGCCGAGGAGGATCGGAATCACCACCATGGCGATGATCATCCAGATCGAGTTGCGGAAGGACACCCAGAACGTGGCGTCCTTCATGAGTCGGGCCCAATTGGTCAGGCCGGCGAACTCCGGAGGCTTGATGCCCCGATAGTTGGTGAAGCTGAGATAGATGTTCCAGATGGCCGGCACGATGATGATCCACAGCAGCATCAGGAAGCCAGGAAGCAGGTACAGCCAGAATCGGCTTGACGGATTGCCCGGAATGCGGGACATTCCCTTCTCTCGCGCGGTCGGCATCTGACCGCGACTCTTATCGTTCTTGTGAGCGTTCATAACGTAAATCACTTCCCATGATTCTCACCGCAAATGGAATGCGGGACGGTTGAACTAGAGGATCGCCGTCAGGCAGCGTCGCCTGAAATTGATACGGCAAAAAGGGCGCAGAAAGCCAATGCGCCGCCGCGAATCGCAAGCGGCGCATTGATTGTTTAGGGTTTTACTGTTGTTCGGAAGTCAGGACTACTTGACGCCGGCGCTCTCCACGCCCTTGTTGTAGTTGTCTTCCATCTGGCTGAGCACACCCTTGACGTCGGTGGTGCCATTGACGAGCTCCTGCAGCGATGCGTTCAGCTCGTCGTAGAAGGTGGAGGTCGGCCAATCCGGGTAGAAGCCAAGTGCGTTCTTCTCGAGCACGCCGTTGAAGGAGGTGATGAGTTCCTTGGTCTTCTCGTCGGTGATGGTGTCCGGATCGGCTGCGATCGGCAGGCCACCGGAGTTGCCCATCAGTGTCTGCACTTCGTCGCTCAGGGTGATGTCGATGAACTGTGCGGCGAGATCCTTCTTCTTGGAGTTCTCAGGGATGACCCAGATGTTGCCGGAGGAGCCTACGATCTTGTCGCTGTCCGGGAAGGTGGAGAAGGTCCAGTTGGCGTCCGTCATATCGCTCTGGAAGCGGCCGAACCACCAGGTGCCGGAGAAGAACATCGGATAAGTGCCGTTGATGAAGGCCTGGCCCGCATCCTCAGCCTTGGTGCCGGTGCAGTCCTTGGAGATGTAGCCCTTGTCGACCCAATCCTTGATGGTCTGGGTTGCGTAGGTGGTCTCCTCGCCCTGCCAATCAACATCGCCGTCATACATCTCGTA
>CAVEVJ010000083.1:0-2382 GCA_963619075.1 Acidaminococcaceae bacterium | reverse complement strand
CGTGTGGCGGAACTGGCGATGGTCGCGGAAATGCAAGGCGCGGCCGGAGTCGTCATCAACGCTCCCGCCCCTGCGGAGACCATCGAAACCACCATGTCGATGGTGGATATTCCCGTCATAGCCACGGTCACGGAAGACGACGAAATCACCGAATGCAAGATTCTTGCCGGTGCGGCGATCATCAACGTCGCTGCGGGAGCCCGTACCGCGCAAGTCGTGGCCGGAATCCGGGCGCACCATCCGGAGATTCCGATTCTCGCATCGGGCGGAGGCTCACAGGAGCGTATTCTCGCGACCATCGAAGCCGGCGCCGACGCGATCACCTGGACTCCTCCGAGCGCGCAACAGCTGCAATCGCAGATGATGGCGAAATATCGAGGTGAAATCTAAATAAACGGGCATGGCGACGAGACGACGACCGTCTTACGCCATGCCCGAGCCATCGCCGTCCGCATTACCGTAGGATATCCAGCAGTGCTTGGAATTGCTCGGATTCGTCGTTTGAGAAGGGATCGAGCAACGTCAGTTCCATTCGCTGCGGAGCCGTTAAGGTGAGGCGCGTCCAGTCACAGGAATATTGCGCGCCATGCGATTGCGCGGCACTGACGAACTTGCCCCGCAACGCCGCACGGGTATCCGCCGGAGGCTGTGTTCCGGCTTGCCGCGCCTTGTCCTGCGGAACCAGGACGCGCATGCCGTTGCGACGGCACAGAGCATTGTATACGGAACCGTTGGCCACGTCGTGATAGTCCATGTCAAGCTGTTCAAGCTTGCTGGATGACACATCGCCCGCACGGGAACATAAAGCTTCGAACAACCGGTATTTGCATATCCAATCGATTCTGTCGGACCATGCTGCGGTGTCGCCCGTCTTGAACGCCTCAAGAACCTGCCGCCATTGTTGGATCACCTCATGAATGTCGGTACGAGGCAACGACGACGATACTTGCGGATTGTCCTTCACGAATCGTTCCACGGCATCAAGATACCGTTCCTGAACAGCTACGGCGCCACCTCGGATCACGGTGCCGTCCAGCATGGCGAAGCTGGCCGTGGTTCCGCTCACATCACGGCTCACGGCATGGTTGGCTTCGCTTGGGTCGGCGAAGGCGAGCTTTCCGAATCCTGATTCGAGGCCTTCCCGACCGGCCTGTTCGATGACGCACAGCACCAGATGTGTGGTGGCGAGCTTCATCATCGTGGCCCACTGGGAACGATTCGAATCCCCGATGATCACATGCAGCCGACGGAACGCGTCCGGGTCGGCATGCGGTTCATCCCGCGTGTTCACCATGGGACGGGACCTGGTCGTGGCGGAGGAGACCGCCTCGTCGAGGAAGTCCGCGCGTTGCGTGATTTGAAAGCCCTGCTCCCCCACGCGGCCCGCGCCGGTGAAGATCTGCCGGGTGATCAGGAACGGCAGCAGTTCATGCTCGATCGTTTCCAACGGAACATACCTGCGCACCAGATAGTTTTCGTGGCATCCAAAGGAATGTCCGGCGGAGTCGACGTTGTTCTTGAATACGTGCACCACCGCGCCGGCTCCGCTGCCCTCACGCAGACGACGCTGCGCATCAAGCGCAAGATCACGCATCACCAGTTCGCCGGCGGCGTCCAATTCCAGCGCGTCCATGGGATCGCGCGCCTCCGCGGTGGCGTATTCCGGATGGGATCCGACATCAAGGTACAGTCTGGAACCGTTTTCGATATAGGTGTTCGTGGAACGTGACCGCGCGACGATCGGCTGAAACATCATCATGGCCGTCTGCCCCGCATCGCATGGCGATTGCGTTCCGGTAACACTGACGCCGTATTCCGTTTCTATGCCGAAAATACGGGCGAACGAATGCATCTGGCCCAGCGTGGCCTCATCGATGCCGCTGGTGGAGTGATTCCCGCTGTCGCGCAGCTGAGGCATTATTCTCCGCCTTTTTGCACGAAGCTGCCGACGTATTCCTCGGCGTTGGATTCCAGAACGGATTCGATGTCGTCAAGCACCGCGTCAAGAACGTCGGCCGCATCCCGCACCTCCGTGTTCTCCACGGCGATGGTCTCGTCGACCTGTTTCGACGTCTCTTCGGAACGCGCCTGTTCAAATTCCTGAGGCATGAGTGGCCCTCCTGTCAAATAAAAAATGTGCCGCACCATACCTTATGTCAGATGGCGCGGCACGATTGTTATCAAGCCAAATAGCGGCTCAAGTCTTCGGTGATCAGACCGTTGGTGGCCAAGATGTCGTTTTCCTGACGCCAATGCACGCCTTCACCGGTCCACTGGCTCACGCACCCCTGGGCTTCCCACACCATCATGGCGCCGGCCGACATGGCAGGAACATCCCACTTATGAAGATGCGGTTCAAAGTATGCGTCATACGTGCCGTCC
>CAVEVJ010000082.1:0-4741 GCA_963619075.1 Acidaminococcaceae bacterium | reverse complement strand
TTTCCATACAATGCGATCGCGGCGCCCACCTGCCCCGCTCCGGCCATGGCCAACGCCGGATACAACGTCACATATCCGATTTCCTCCAACTG
This sequence comes from Acidaminococcaceae bacterium, assembly GCA_963619075.1. Taxonomy (GTDB): domain Bacteria; phylum Actinomycetota; class Actinomycetes; order Actinomycetales; family Bifidobacteriaceae; genus Bifidobacterium. Next base: position 4,649 of record CAVEVJ010000082.1, on the reverse strand, counting down.
CACCGCATACAGCGCCACCAATCCGTGGTGCATGCCGGCCGCGACCAAAGGTAGGAACAACGCCGAGGACACATATCCGACGACGAGTCGAACGAAAAGGTTCCCCGACAGGCAAGCCTTGCCGATCACCCACATAATGCCGTCCGACACGTATCCGAACGTCGGCATGATGAGCAGTATGTATGGAATCACGCAGATCAGAAGAGTCAGGAACGGCGTAAATATCACGTCCAAACTGGACGGCATTTTCTTGCGAATGTATTTCTCGACGATCGATATCACGAAAACGCCGCAGATGACGGCCAAAACACCGCCTTTGCCGCTTTTAAGCACGGAACGCAGCGGAACGGCCTTATCGTACAGTCCCAGCAACTCGGCGATGGTGTCGATGTTCGCCATGGATGTGATCATGCCCAACATGCCACCGAGAATCGGCGTCGCGCCGAACCGCTCAGCCGCACGGTAGCCGGTCCAGGCCGTGATATACGTCATGAAGGACACATCGACCATGGAAAGCAGCAGATACGCCATGTTCCAAGCGGGAATGTTCTGGTAGTCCGGCACAAGCTGCGAAATCATGGAAGCGAAGCCGGCACACAGACCGGCCGCGACCACGCCTGGAATAAGAGGGACGAAACTGTCTCCCAAAACCTTCAGAAGGTTTTTGACGATATGCGGTCTCCGCCTCACCGAGAGGATCACGTTCCCGCCCAGCTTGTTCACGCCACCTCCGGACGTCAGTCCCATCGTGTGGCATACGTCCGCGTACGTCCTGCTCTTTCCTGGACCGACCACCACTTCGTAGGTACACTTTCGGTCGTGTATCACCGCCAGCACGCTTTTCACATCATTGAGATTGGTTTCCCTCACGACCGACTCGTCCCTCACCACGACGCGCAGTCTTGTCATGCAATTGGTCACGGAAGCAATATTGCCGACCCCTCCAAGGCACTCGACGATTTCCTCGACTATTTGCCTCGTTCTATTCACGACCGCCATGCCACCCTCCCCTCAAAAAAGTCTCGATAATCATTCATCATCCAGGATCATTCCCGGAACGCACCAGATATGCAATCGATTGTATAGACGGTTCTTTTCAACCTATGAGAACAACATACGTTCCCATCCCGATTATCAGGATCATCCATCGATGATGCGACGCTTCGCATTCCTATGGCCGCAGGAACACGCTCGTGAATTCCCGTTCGGCACGCTTCATTCCTGCGGCGAATTCCGCATAATTGGATTCCGCGGAGATTGCGGGGATTTTCAAACCATGTTCGACGACCATGACGTCGTCGCGCGGAGTGACGTGCTTCTCATAGGTCGAACCGCGGTTCATCCGCAATTCCAAATCGCCGTGTCCTTGCGCTTCCGGGTAAAGAAAGTAGGCTGTCCTGGCATCGAAACGGAACATGTACGCAAGTATCTGCAGATAGTCGCTGCCGATACTGCCAATAGACTTGTATTTGGCATCGGCGATGATTCGCGGTTTCAATCGGGCTGAGATTCGACCCAGTCCGGGCTTCCTTTCAGAGGAACGAAATAGCCAGTCAATGGAGGAATCAGCCCATCAAGGAGCTTCCTGGAGGAACAAAACACCAGTCACTGGCACAATTGGGACACTGAAAGACCATCTTTGAGACCAAAATATCCAGTGGCTGGAGGAATCACCCCGCTAAAGGGCACTTCAGAGGAGTAAAACATCCAGTCGGTGGCGGAATCAGGACGTTGAAAGGGCCCCTAGCGTCCGAAATTAGCCAGTCACTGGAGAAAAAGAACCACACAGACACCTCCCAATGGGATGATTTACCCAGTCGCTGGAGGAATAAGGACGCTAAGAGGTATCTCAGAGGACGGAAATAGCCAACGGGTGGAAGAATCCGGACACTAAGAGGCACCGCAGAGGGAAGAAACAGCCAGCAAGTGGAGAAATCGGGAGGCACGGAAGCTCAGGCATCGCACACTAAAAGCCGGATGAGCCTAGAAGTAGGTGTTCCAGCCGAGTTTGACGGCAAGGATGACGCCGGTCAACACCGCTGCGGCACGCATGATATGTTCCGGAATGTGACGTGTGACCGGTGGCGCGATGGCACTGCCGATAATGCAGCCGATGCACATCATGATGGCGAACGGCCAATAGACCGATCCCTTCACAATGAACATGATGGCGGTGGAAATGTTCGCTCCGAACCCGACCACGGTTTTCAACGCGTTGATCTGGTGGAACGGGCCGATCTTGCCCAAGTCGAGTATGGCCAACGCAAGCGTGCCCGCAGCCGCACCGAAATAGCCGGAATAGACACCGACGAAGCTTACGCCGAGCCACAGCCACCATGGATCGTGTAGTTTCCCATCTTCCGATTTGCTTGCGATTCGCGCGGCACGCTTACCCTGTTTCGATTCCGGCAACGCCTGCGCCACGGCATCTCGTGCTGCTGCTTTCTTACGCGGATTCAACGCGATGATCGCGGAACTGAACAGAATCAGCGGAGGCACGACGAATTCAAAAACCTCGGCAGGCAGTCCCAACAGCAGCAGTCCGCCAAGCACACCGCCGATCAAGCCAATCAGCGCATAGATGATCACGCGGGTACGCTGCCCTTTGAGTTCCTTGCGTGCGGACAGCAGACCCCCGATGCCGGTGCCGAGCACTCCGACGGTATTGGTGGTATTCGACAGAACCGGCGGAATGCCGAACGCCAGCAACGCTGGATAGGAAATCAGCGAAGACGCCCCTACCGCATAGCCAATGAATCCGGCTCCTATACCGGCCACCAGAACAAGCAACAGTGTGACGACGGACATTCCGGCAATCATGGCACTCCCTATATTTCAGCTACATGTTTGACGCCGCATATGACGAGAGCCAAGTCTAGCGACTTGGCCCATTGCATTCACATGTTGTTCAAAACGTGGCGGTCATCGTTTGATAAGCGATTCGCTCCAATACACCGCTAGCGGAACAAGCGCCCACTGCAAGGCAAGTCCGGGCAGTCCGGCGGCGAGATCACTCGTCCAAGTGGCGGCGATGGAATTGCCGGAACCGAAGGCGAACACGGCAATCGCGGTGGCTCCCGTCAGGACCACTCGTCCGGCGAATTGGGCAAGCACCACCTTCGCCAAGCTCGGCAGCTTCACATATCGCAGCAGTCCTGCGATCAGACCGTAGGCGCACAGTTCGACCATCATGAACGGCAACATGACCAGCCCTGGCATGCCGGACAGCATGAAACTGGCCAGCGGCGCCGCGACACCAGCGATGGCTCCGACGGCAGGACCCGCGATCAGACCGACGAAGATGATAGGCAGGTGCATCGGCAGGAACGCCACACCAAGTGCGGTGCCTTGCCCGGAAACCGCTCCGATCACATGGAACAGCTGCGGCAAGGCGACCGCGGCCACGATGGCAAGCACGGTGGATGCGGCTTTGGTGGTCAGACTTAAACGCGGCAGGTCGGTCCGACGCAGTGCGATGGATGTGGTTGTTGCGGACATTGGTCCTCCTTTTGTTCTTCTCACGTCCCTCATAGAACGCGCCCTCCAATCGGAGGGAGGATTATGGAAAGTGTTGCTAACGGGCGGTGTCGACGAGCAGGTCAGCGGTCTTTCGAACGTCTGTGGCTTCGAAATAGCGGTTTTCCAACGGTATCCATTCATCGATGAATCGCCGCAGCATACGGGGATTGCGTACTTCGAGACGACGAATCTGCTCGTCCGGATCGATGGCAAGACAAATCGTCAAATCGTAGTACCCACGCAATGCGGGATGCATGCTGTAGCTTCCTTCAACGATGGTGAGCGGAGCCGGCATCACGGTATATGATGTTGCGAAATCGCCGGTATGGCAGACCCAGGGCCTGTATTGCGTCGAGGTCCCCGCAGCCAATGGCTTGAGCACTTCGGCCTCGAACCGCTCCCGATCCACATTGCCGCCAGGCTCCGCGAAACGTTCCGGCGTGCGCTGTTCGGGACGAAGGAAGAAATCATCCATGTGCAGCACGTTGCCGCCGAACCTATCGTGCAGTCGCGATGCGAATGTGGTTTTGCCGGACGCGCACGGACCGTCGATGGCGACGAATACGCTGCGTCCGTCAGCCAGCAACCGCTCCACGCGGCTTATCGCGGTTTCCATGTTTTCGACGGATTCCATCGGCCACTCTCCCCTTATACGATTTGTCGGCTGCCGGCAATATGAACGCCGGTAGCACAAGCACCCGTGATGGCAATCGACTAGTCGAGCACGGTCAGACGGTAGGAACGCGAGCCGATGCCCAATTCCTCGGCATATTCGAGCGTATGCTCGCCATGACGTGTGGCGATGCGCTCGGTCACCGAAGCACCGTCCGGCGCCACGTGGATCAGGTCGACGCAGGCCTGGTCGAGCGCCACGGGATCGAACGAGGACAGTACGCCGATATCATGCATGTCCGGCTCGGACGGCGTTGCGAAACAGTCGCAATCCACGGACAGACGGTTCATCACGTTCAGGTACATCATGTTGCCGTTCATATGGTTGATCACGGCTTCGTCCGCTTCCGCCATGGATTCGAGGAAGTCATCCTGCTCCGCCGTGACCCAATGGTCTTTGGCCACGCCCGCCGAGTGAATCCAACGCTTGCCGTTGGACGACGCTATGCCGATGGACA
>CAVEVJ010000081.1:0-4522 GCA_963619075.1 Acidaminococcaceae bacterium | reverse complement strand
GGTTCATGGATCCCTCACCGATACGAACATCGTAGGGCTCGATGGTGGAACCGGTGACATGCACGATTCTCTGATCGATCATTTCCATCAGCTTTCTCGCCGCGGCACGCGGCGTCTGTCCGTGCGTACGCACGTATACGTTGGCGACTTCACGAAACACCGGATCACGCTCCTTATAGAGCTTCTTCCACCGTTCGTTGGCGTCCCCGTTCAGCATCGGCCGACCACCCGAACGGTTGGCGCGCTCCATGGCTTCCTCCGGGTCGGCCATCAGGTACACGACCTTGCCACCGTCGGAAATGTAGTCAGCCAGACCATTCTGGATGGCCGGCGTCATCGGCGCTCCCCCTCCCAGAGAGAAGATGCCGTCGAAATCCTCAAGCATGTCGAGCACGACATCGCTTTCCAGCTTGCGGAACTCGGGTTCACCGTACTTCTCGAAATATTCGGGAATCCTCATCCCCGCATCCAGCTCGATCTCATTGTCCGCATCGGCGAAGGGCAGGTTCATCATCTGCGCCACTTCCTTGCCGACGCGGGTCTTGCCGGCGCCCATCATGCCGATAATCACCGCGAAAGGCCTACGCATGCCGCTCATGGACGAATCACCTCATGTGTTCCGGCCAGGAAGCCACATAGTTTTCCGCATTGCGCCTGGTCTCGGCAACATTGTCTCCACCGAACTTCTCCAGCACATACTGGGCGATGGTGAGCCTCACCATCGCTTCGGCCACGACCGCGGCCGCCGGAACGGCGGTGTTGTCGGACCTCTGGTTGATGGCCTGGGCGGCTTCTCCGGTGGTCACATCAACCGTGCGCAGCGCCTTCGGAATGGATGGGATCGGCTTCATCGCGGCACGGATCACAATCGGCTGCCCGTTCGACATGCCGCCTTCGATGCCTCCGGCACGATTGGTCAGGCGTTCGATTCGGCCATCATCACCGACCACCATCTCGTCATGGGCCTGCGATCCCGGACGCATGGCCTCGAGGAAGCCATCACCGATCTCCACACCCTTGATGGCCTGAATTCCCATCACCGCGCTTGCCAGCGCCGCGTCGAGTCGACGGTCGGATTCCACATACGTTCCAATGCCCGCAGGCATGCCGTACACCACCACTTCGACCACGCCGCCCAAGGTATCGGCGTTCTCCTTGGCCTCATCGATACGCTCGACCATAGCCTTCTCGGCGTTCTTGTCGAGAGTGCGGACGGCAGATGCGTCCAATGCTTCAAGATCCTCCGGCTTGGGTAGCACGGACTGCTGCGGGTCGATGATTCCCGCACCGCCGATGGACAGCACATGGGAAACGGTACGCACCGAAAGCGTCTGCTCGAGGAATTTAGCCGCCACTTCGCCCAATGCCACACGCGAAGCGGTCTCGCGGGCGCTGGAACGCTCCAGCACCGGACGGGCGTCATCGAATCCGTACTTGCGCATACCGGTCAGATCGGCATGTCCCGGCCTCGGTCGGGACAGAGGCGCGTTGCGCCCTTCACGGGCGATTTCATGGTCGAGCGGATCGGCACTCATCACTTCCGTCCACTTGGGCCATTCAGTGTTAGCGATTTCGATGGCCACCGGAGAGCCGATAGTTTCACCGAAACGCACACCCGTAAGCATGCGCACCTTGTCTTGCTCGAATTTCATACGCGCACCACGCCCGTATCCAAGACGCCTGCGCGCCAATGCGCCGACGATGTCTTCCGTGGTGATGCGGACGCCCGCAGGCAACCCTTCGATCATGGCGACGAGCGCCTCACCGTGCGATTCGCCTGCTGTCTGCCAGCGCAACATGCCCTCTCCTTTTCTGCCGGATGCAACTAGTGGACTATCTTAACGGTATGTGGTACATGATTTGCCTGCCAAGTCTACTGTGTGGACTGGCACTCAGCGTCGAGGATGTCCGCGCGCGCCGAATCCCGCGCTCATGGGTCGCGACGGGTTGTATGGTCCAGATCGTGACGAACATCGTGTATGCCATATCGGCCAATTCGCTCTATCTGGCATTGCAGGCTTTGCTGTTCGCCGCGCTGGCCGCCGTTCTGCAGTGCGCGCTCGCGTTGGTCAAACCCGGCGCGTTGGGATTCGGGGATGTTACGTCCACGTTGCTCATCGGTCTAGCCGTGGGCATGTTCGGTCTTGGAGCGATGGTCGTCTGGTGGATCGCGATGGCTCTCATGGGTTTTGCGTGGATTGCCTTATGGACCCTGATCGACCCTCAGAAGAACACAAGATATGCCGGTAGGACGCCGTTCGTTCCGGCCATCGTTACGGCAGGGGCAATCAGCGTCCTGTTCGGCGTCATGTTCTGATTAGTTCGCGTTTTCGTTATTGTTCTTGTATTCGTCGCGAATCTGCCAGAATTCGTCTTCGGTTTCTACGAATTTCGTTTCACCGGTCTGCAGGTTGGTGGTCACGAAATACAGCCATTTGCCGGCAGGTGGGTTGACGGCCGCGGTAATGGCACCATCTCCCGGATTGCTGATCGGCGTCGGCGTAAGACCCTTATGAACGCGGGTATTGTAAGCATTGCTTTCGTCGGCCAACTGGTCATCGGTCAGCTGGCTCGCCGAAATGCCCAGCCCATAGGCCACTGTGGTGTCCATACCGAGCGCCATATCGGAGTCAATGCGGTTGAGGATCACCCTGGCCACCTGACCGTAATATTCCTCACTGCCCACCTCGGATTCGGCGATGGACGCGATGATGAGGATGCGCTGGCGTTCGCTGCCGGTCGGCACTCCGAGGGAGTCGAGTTTGTCGATTCGCGCGTCGACCATCTCCTTGATGATTTCCTGCGCGGATTTGCCCTGCACGTTGTAGGTTCCCGGTTCGAGCCAGCCTTCGAACTTGCCTCCGGCCTCACTCGGCAGTATGCCGGAGCCACCACCGTCTATGACCTTCTGGAATTCCGAAACGTCCATGCCTGATATCTCGGCCGCGTTGGCTATGACATCCGACACCCTCTCGCCGGCGCGGACCTGGGCGAATCCGCCGGCCTGCGACTGGTCGGAAAGAATCTTGACCACTTCGGACGCCTTCATATGCGTCTTCAACGAATATGTTCCCGGATACAAAGTGGCCCTGGCCGATCTCACAGCACCGGTAAAGGCATCCGCGGATTTGACGATCTGCGCATCAACCAGATTCTGCGCGATTTCGACGGCACCTTGACCGCTTTCCACGATGAAAGTCACGTCTTCGTCTCCGGAACCGGAATAATCCGCTACCTGGATTTGCGAGTTGGAAGCAGTCACGGCTTTCCAATGCTTGATCAATCTCACACCGAACACGCCTGCTACCACGATCAGAGCCAAAACAACCACAATCGCAATGGTTTTGATTACGCGGCGACGTCGCGCACGTTCCCGGCGCTTACGCATATCACGGCGTGATTCCGGAGGACGCGGAGGCAGGGTGTCGTCCGAAATCGCATTTCCTGACGAATCGACCCACTGCGCGTTGTCGAAAAAAAGATCATTCAGATCATCGGTCATCGTTTTCTCTTTTCTTACTCTTACATACGGTCCAACGCGGTCTGCAATATCACTACCGCCGACTGCTGATCCACCATCGGACGATGCCTGCGTCCGCCTATCTGCGCTTCGAACAGCTGCCGATGCGCCGTCACCGTGGTCAGCCGCTCATCTATGAATTCAATGGTGGGAACTTCCGTGAACGAATATTCCTCATCCTGTGCGGCCGCGCGCAACCTCTTCTCCAGATTCGCGGTCCAGCGTCGGGCCTTCTTCGCGCTTTTCCCTTCATCTCCGTTCAGCAGCAGCGGCAAACCAACCACCACATGATCCACCGATTCGTTCTCAATGACGTCGATCACATCATCCAATGCGCGGAAGGAATCACCATATACCTGGATATTGCCCGCGGGATGGGCAAGGGCGAGGCCCGGGTCGGACAATGCCAGTCCGACCCGGGCGTCACCCAGATCTATTCCAAGCCAAACCATGCTTGGAATGTCAGACCTTCATGGCCTGATTGGCCAGCGCCTCGAGAGCCTCGTCAATCTTCGTGGCGTCAGCTCCGCCGCCCTGGGCGAAGTCCGGCTTGCCGCCGCCACCGCCACCGAGGATCTTGGAAGCGCCGCGAACCAGATCGCCGGCCTTGATGCCCTGCTTGCGCGCGGCATCATTGGTGGCCACGGCGACCATCGGCTTGCCATCCTCGTTCACGCCCGCGAGAGCCACCACGACAGGGAATTCCTCTCCAAGCTGGCCACGCACATCCAGAACGGTCTTGCGTAGCGCGTCGAAGGAGCCGAAGTGGTCGACGTTCTTGGCCGCCACCTTGACCGCAGCGGTCGATGCCTTGGTCTCGGCCACAAGCGCCGGCACGGATGCCGCCAACTGGGATTCGTACATGGCCGCAAGACGTCGGTCGGATTCCTTGAGCTTGGCCAGCAGGGTATTCACTCGTTCGGCAAGCTCGTCGGGACGCGCGTTGACCATGTCGGAAAGCTGGGAGACCAGAGCGTGCTCACGGGCGTTGAACTCGTAGGC
>CAVEVJ010000080.1:0-7313 GCA_963619075.1 Acidaminococcaceae bacterium | reverse complement strand
GATCGGCGTAGGCGACGGCATCACCTGCGGAAACAAGCACCGCGAACAGCGCGGCCAGACCATCCACCGCCCCTTCCACCGCAAACAGCTGAGTTCTCCAGTCCAAGTCGACGTCATACGTGTTGCGGTACCACTGTTCGGCCGCCTCAAGAAAATCCGGCTTGCCGTCGAACGGCGAATACCGGGCGTTGGCGGGATCATCGACGGCCCGTTTGGCGGCATCCCGAATGAAATCGGCCGGGAAGGCGTCCGGGTTGCCTTTCGCCAGATCGATCACGTCGGCTCCACCCGCAACCGCGGCGGCCACCTTGCGGTCCATGTCGGCGAAGACGTTTGGCGGAATCGATTGCGCGACCTGCGTGAACGCGATCGGAGAAACATATGCAGTCATAAGAAACACCTACTTTTTGGCAAATAACCGCGCACGCGGCATTGCAGCCGAAAAACGACTCCAGTCTGCCACGTGCGCGGTCGATTTTTGTTACGTGCCGAAGCTCTCAGTGGGTCACGGCTCGGGCGATGGCATCGCCGATCCACTGAATGATCTGCACGATGACGATCAGAATGATCACGATGGCCACGAGCACGCCGGTTTCATAACGGTTGTAGCCGTATTGGATGGCCATGTCGCCGATGCCACCCGCGCCGATGGTGCCGACCATCGCGGAATAGCCGATCAACGAGATGATGGTGAGCACTACACCACGGATGAACGACGGCAGTGCCTGTGGGAACACCGCGTCGACGATGATCTGCCTGGTGGTGGCACCTGTGGAGATCGCCGCTTCCAACAGACCGGAATCGACTTCGGAGAACGCACTTTGGGCGATTCTGGCGAAAAACGGCACTGCGGCGATCGACAGCGAGATCGCGCCACCGGTCGGCGTGTACGGATCGCCGAGCAGCAATTGGGCAACCGGAATGAGCACGACCATGAGGATCAGGAACGGCAGCGAACGGATGGCGTTGACCACGAATCCGATGATGGCGTTGACCGCACGATTCGGCTTGAACAGACGGTTTTCAGTCAAATACAGCAGCAACGCGATCAGCGTGCCGAACACCACGCCGATGATGGCGGAGATAACGACCATATAGGCCGTATCCAACAACGCCTGGCCAAGATTCTCCTGAAGGATTTCAAGGGTTTCTTCCATGTTTGTCACACCTCCTCGGATGCGCCGGCTTCCACGGCAACGGCCAGCTGTCCGCGGTCAAGTTCCCGATAGGAGAACACGTGCGTCCTCAACTGGTTCAGCGCCTGCACCAACGGCTCTCCGACGCCCGACACCAGCACGATGAGGATGCCGATGGCCTGGGAGCCGAAGTATTCCACGTTGGCGTGCAGCACATTGATGCTCACGCCGTATTCCTGGGCCACCCGGCTGATGAGCGGATCGAGCGCCGCATCGCCCTTGTAACGCAGTTCCACGATGGTTCCGGCTGGCAGCGACGGCACCAGCTGCGGCGGCACCGCGATGCCGAGATAGCGTTCCACCAACGCCTTGGTGGTCGGATGCTTCGGTGCGCTGAACACGTCGAACGTGCTTCCCTGCTCCACCACCACGCCGTTTTCCATCACGGCCACACGGTCAAACACCTGCTTGGCCACATCCAATTGGTGTGTGATGAACACGACCGTGATGCCCAGATCACGATTGATGCGCTGCAGCAACGCCAGAATGCCTTCGGTAGTTTCAAGGTCCAGCGCGCTGGTGGCCTCGTCGCACAGCAGGATCTCCGGCTTGTTGGCGAGCGCCCTCGCGATCGACACGCGCTGTTTCTGTCCGCCCGAAAGATTGGACGGATAGCTGTCGATCTTGTTTTCGAGTCCTACGAGCGCAAGCAATTCGCGGATGCGTTCCTGCCATTGCGCTTTCGGATACCCACCGGCTTTGAGCGCGAATTCGATGTTCTTGCCGACCGTGACGTTGCCGATCAGGTTGAAGCCCTGAAAGATGAAACCGATTTTCTTGCGAAGCTCACGCAGCTCGGCACCTTTGATTCCGGTGATGTCCCGTCCGTCGATCAGCACCTGGCCTCCGGTCGGACGTTCCAATAGGTTGATGGTGCGCACCAGCGTGGATTTGCCCGCTCCGGAGAATCCGACGATGCCGAAGATCTCGCCTTTCTCGACGTTCAGGCTCACGTGTTTGACCGCTTGCACGGTTCGTCCGCCTTCATGGAAGGTGACGGACACGTCGTTGAGTTCGATGACGCTCATTGGCTTGCTCTTTTCGTTGTTCGTCACCAGGTGGTCGGCTTGCCGAAGTCCTTGAATTCGCTCTTGGCGATGGCGTCCTTGAATTCCTGGCTTGCGAGCAGTTCGGTGATGGCCTTGCCGAAATCGGTGTCGACGTCTTCGGTACGCAATGCGAACACGTTGATCACGCCTTCGTCCTGCTGTTCCATGGCAAGCGCCTCAGCCGGCTTGAGTCCCGCCGCCCACGCGTAGTTTCCAGGGACCAACGACACATCCACCGAGCTTAGGGACCGGGCCAGCTGCGCGGCTTCGATGGTTTTGATCTGTAGGTTCTTCGGATTGTCTTTGATGTCGTTCACGCTGGCCTTGGTGGAGTCCACTTCGCCGTCCAGCGTCACCAGTCCCTGCTGTTCGAGCACATTAAGGGAACGCGCCAGATTGGACGCGTCCGCCGCGATGGCCACGGTGGCGCCGTCTTCGATGTCATCGATGGACTTGTAGGTGTTGGAGTAAATACCCAATCCAAGGGTCGGAACCTGGCCGACGGACGTCAGGTCAAGGTTGTTGTCTTCCTTGAATTTGTTCAGATAGTTGATGTGCTGCATCAGGTTGCCTTGGATGGAACCCGCCGCCAGCGCCTTGTCTGGCTGCACGTAATCGTTGAACAGCTTCGTCTTGAGCTCGAATCCGTCATCTTCAAGCAGCGGCGCGATCACGTCTTCGACCATGTCTCCGTAAGGGCCTGCGCATACGCCGATGGTGATTTCGGTGGTTTTGCCTTCGGTTGCGTCAAGGCTTGCCGACGAACCGGAGTTCGATCCGCATGCCGCCGCGGAGACGATGGTCGCGGTTGCGAGTACGACGGCCGCCGCTCGTTTGAGTGTTTTGAGCGCGTGGAATTTGGTGGTGGTAATGGTCATGATATTTCCCTCTCTTTTTTTCGGCAAGCATGCCGCTTGTCAAGCATGTCGTGTTTCAGGCTTGGGCCTGTGCTTCTTCGACGATCTGCGGATTGTGGATGGCGAAGGCCCGTTCGGCGAGATGCACTTCCCTGGTGAGGAATTCGTGCAGCTTGCATACATGGCCGTTTTCGCGACCTATTTTCGCGATGTAGCCGTTGATGTAGTCGACTTCGGTCGGACGTCCTTTGGTCAGGTCCTGATACATGGACGGATAGTGCAACGGATGCGCCACTCCTGCCGTATGCAGAATGGTTTCGACTTCCGTCTCACGGGTGCCGAGCAGCTCGTATCCCGCAGCTTCGGCCGCTCCGTAGGCTTCATCCACCAGTTGTTCGGTGAGCCAGCGCGCGTCGGGATGCGCATGGAATTCGCCGAAGCGAATCTGATACATGGTGCACAGCGTGTTGAGCACGGAGTTGAACACGATTTTCGCCATGCACATGCCGATGAAGTTCTCCACGATGGTCGGGTTCAGCGTGGCCGCCTTGAAATCTTCAAACAGCACCTGTTCGGCGGCCTTCACGCCTTCGGTCACCTCGTCGGCGTAGGCGCACAGGTTCATGGCCTTGGCATGGGCGCCGCCTGTGAAGTTGAAGTCGCCCGGCCCGTACACGTAGGCGCCGATCAGCGCGGTACCGCCATAGATACGGTCCTTGGAGAAGTATTCGTTGAGTTTTTCGAAATGGCCGTATCCGTTCATCGCGGAGAACACGATCTGCCGGTCGTTGAACAGGTGGGCGCAGCGCTTGAGCACGCCGTCAAGTTGCATCTGCTTGAGGAACACGATCCACACGTCCGGCTTGCCGGTGTATTCCTCCGGATAGTAAACGTCGATCGGAACAAGGTGACGGTCCTCGCCATCTTGGGAGACGTAGGCGCCGCCCTGCTCTCGGATCTTCTCGACATTCGGTTTCCACGTATCGATGAAATCCACATTCTTATGCGCGAATTCCTGCAGAAGCACACCGTACTGGACACCCATTCCACCAGCGCCGATCACCGCATACCTCATGTCACATTCCCTCTCTTTTATGTGTGCCATGGTTCGTATGTCACGTCTTTTCCAAACGGACAATCACAAGATATCGGCAAATGGCAGGCCATATGGCGGCGTGGCTATACGCGCTTCTTATGGAAGGCGCAAATCGTCATAGATGTTGGTTATGAAGCGTTATCACGGTTTTACGCGACGTTGCGGGAACCATGGAACCGTATAAAAAAGGGATCTCATCCACGCGGCCGGTCCAAGCTTTCAGACAACCGTACGGATTCGATCCCTTCCATTCTTCGCTCTCAGGCATACCATGAGAACAGGCACCGCAAACCATTGAAAACATATTCGTAGGTGTACTGGTAATCATGTCTGTTGCCTTCAACGGTGTAATACATCAGATTGCCGTCCGCGAATCCACTCTGAGTGAAGTCGAATGCGTTCGTCAACGTTTTCATGCATTCGATCTGCGCGCTCAATCCCTGGTACGCGAGATCGCGCGTACCAGTCGCCGCGAATACGTAGTATTCACGCTTGCCGTAGCCGGAGGATGCCGCGGTATCCGCAAGCTCGGTGGCGTCGGCCATATCCGTCGAACCGTCCCCGCCGAGAGCCAGACCGCCGCTCATGGGCATGAAATACTCAAAACGGTCCATTCCCTCAAGGAACACCCGCCATGTGGTCGTTCCGCCAGCGGAAAACCCTCCGAACGCACGATGGGTGCGCGACTGCTCGAATCCCGTATCCGTCACATCGTCCGCGAAGGTGTGATAATGACTTTCCACGGCCGGCATCAGATCATTGTTCAATTCACCGGAATAGAAGATCGGCGTTGTGTCGTGGTACCACGCATTGCCGGAAGTCAGATATGGCATGACGATGATCAGCGGAGGAATCAATCCGTCCTCGATCATATGATCGATCATGTTGTTGAAGCTGTCGCCGTATTCGTACATCCATGTGCGCTCGTCTCCGTACGCCCCATGCTGAAGGTACAGAATGTTGTACTTGGTTTCATTGTCGTTTTGGTCGTATCCGTACGGCAGATATACCGTCGCCTGACGTCGAATGGCCGCACCATCGCCGATATAGTCTTTGGTGTCGTACGTGAAAGATTCCAACGTGCCTTGCTGAGCGGCTTCACCGTAATATCCATCAGGCACGGTGCTTAACGTGATGTTTTTCATGGCGACGTCGGTTTCGGCATGAGAGTCTTCCCCCGCACCGCCTTCACTTTCAGTTAACGGTTCGCTTTCTTTCGTGACGTTTTCTCCTTCCGATACGGCCGCCGCACCGCTTTGATTCGCGGTATCGGACGCACCGCATCCGGCAAGCGCAAGCGACAATGCCAACGCAACACATACAAAGATTTTCGCTTTCATGGAATCCCCGTTATTCTCTCTTGCATTGGATCCGCCTCACGTAACCGCATCGCACTTGCCGTTCGCGGTAAAACCTCAGTGCCCCCAATCATCAGAATCGGAGGAATGACGGCATACGAATCACAACTGCTGTGCCGTCGGACGAATGATGATTTCGTTGATGGAGGTGTTTTCAGGCATGTTTATTGCGAACGCAACGCTTTGCGCCACAGATTCCGCCGGAATCGCAAGCGCGTCATACGCGGCCTGCATACCGTCACGACCTTCCTGCGTGGTCAACGATTGCGGCAATTCCGTTGCGATCATTCCTGGAGCCAACATGGTCACGCGAATCCCCGACCCCGCGGCGGCCTCTTCCTCACGAAGCGTTTCGCTGATGGCCCGGACTCCGAACTTCGTGGCCGCATAGACTCCACAGGTCAAGCCCGTCTGGTGAGAGGAAAGAGAACCGATATTGACGATGTGCCCACTCTTTTGGGCACGCATGATTCCCAGGCAGGCATGTATGCCGTACAGAACACCCTTAAGATTCACATCCACGCATTTGTCCCAATCCTCCACTTTGTCCTCAGACAGCAGAGACAACGGCATAAGACCTGCGTTGTTCACCCAAACGTCAATTCTTCCGTATGTTTCGATGGCCTTGTGCGCCAATGCCTCCTGATCGCTTACTTTCGACGCGTCCGCGACGCAGTAGACCGCGTTACCACCATCAGACACAATTTCCGATACGACTTTCTTCAGTTTTTCCTCACGCCGCGCTCCGAGAACCACTGCGTTGCCCTGTTGGGCAAGAAGACGCGCGGTCGCTTCCCCAATTCCACTGGACGCGCCCGTAATGACCACTACCTTGGATTCGCTCATGAGTAATTCCTCCTGCATCAATGCGTCGAACGACACTACTTGACTTTCGCTCAATATCATCGTAACTTTAACCTTAAGGTTAAGGTCAATGGGGGTTCAGGAGGTCTTCACATGCCCTACACAATCAAACAAGCCGCCGAAATCATGAACGTGACGCCGACAACGCTGCGATACTACGACAAGCAAGGGCTGCTTCCCTTCATGGAACGCAAGGAATCCGGCTACCGCGTCTTCTCCGACACGGACATCGCCATGCTGAAAGTAATCGAATGCCTGAAAAAAACAGGCATGTCCATCAAAGACATCCGCCAATTCTCCAAGTGGGTGCTCATGGGCGACGATTCCCTAAAAGAACGCCATGAAATGTTCCTGGAAAGAAAGCGCGCGGTCGAATCCCAAATATCCGAATTGCAGGAAACTTTGGATTTCATCAATCATAAATGCTGCTACTACGAAACGGCCCTCGAAGCCGGAACCGAAAAAATCCACCTTAAGGGGCAATCCGACAAACTGCCGTGCGAATGAAACCCTCCATACGGCGCGGAATCGACGTTCAACCGGAAAGGCCATGCATAAGAAGGATTCCGGATATACGATGAGGCCCCAACCATGCACGGTCGGGGCCTCATCACATCATTCACGGCATTCCGGTCCACCGGATTCCGCCGCAACGCCATTACGGCTTGCCATACGCGGACGGACCGGCCATCGGTCTCAATCAGGACGGACGAACGCCGCCTGATGGCGAGAAGACGCCGACGTCAGTCGACGACGCCCTTTTCCACGACGATGTCGTCCGGATCGACATCGGATCCGTACACCGGCTTCAGGGTCTCCTCGTAATCCTTGTGGAAGAAGTTCTCGTCGCCGAGCTTGTCGATCTCCTCGTTGATCCAGTCGAGCAGCTCCTT
>CAVEVJ010000079.1:0-3057 GCA_963619075.1 Acidaminococcaceae bacterium | reverse complement strand
ATCGAGAACAGCGTGCCCTCACCGGTTCCGCCAAGCACGGAACGGACCGACAATGCAAGGAACACGACGATCACCAGCGCCTGGAAGATCATCAGCGCGTAGTTGACCTTGTCGGCGACGTTCAGGCCGATGATGTTGATGGCGGTGGTCAGCACGATGAAGCCGAGGACCCAGACCCAGATCGGCACCGCGGGGAACTGCGCGTTGAGGTAGGAGGCTCCGATCAGCCACACCACCATCGGCAGGAACATGTAGTCCAGCAACATGGCCCATCCTACGAGGAAGCCAAGCTTGTGGCTGATGGACTTGCCCACGTACGTGTAGGCGCTGCCGGCCTGCGGATGAAGCACCGCCATACGGCCGTAGCTGCCGGCCGTGAACATCATGGCGATCGTTGCCACGAGGTACGACATCGGAGCCGCGCCGTGCGATGACGCTGCGATGACGCCGAATGTGCCGAGCGCGATGATCGGGGTCATGTAGGCCAGACCGAATAGCACCACGGCACGCAGGCCCATGGTTCGTTTGAGTTCCGGTTCGCTCGACTCTGCCGTCGCCGCCAGTGGCAACGTGTTGGATTCAAGCATTTGCGCTGTCATGTTCCGTTCCTTTCAAGTGTCCTACGCCGCTCTCATGCGATTTCGTTCGATGTCACGGCCGTTGCCGTACGTTCCATCGCTCCGGGTCAATCGACCCTTGGTAGAGAGGCAGCGCAATCGGAGGTTCGCCAAGGCGGAATTGTTCCCACATCTTGTTGCTGCCGGCAGTTCCGTCGCGGCGCACTTGAGAGACCTTGCCCAAATCGATTGTCGCGATCATCAGATGCTCGTCCGCATCTTCCGTTTTCGCGATGATCTCGCCTTCCGGATCGACCAGCAGCGACTGCCCGACGCCGTAAGGGGCGGGAGCGTTCAGACTTGCTATGAACGTCTGATTGACGATCGCGTTGGCCTGCGCCAGCACCAGTTCCTGCTTTCGATCCGGAGTGGTGGTGAAAACGGGATTGATGATGATGTCCGCGCCGAGCCAGGCGATCTGACGGCTGATTTCCGGGAACCAGGCGTCGTAGCAGATCATGATTCCAACGCGACCTTTGCCGGGAATATCGAAAACCGTGAAGGAGTCGCCGGGAGTGTAATGCTCGAACGGACGCCAGGGGCAAATCTTTCTGTAGGAGGCAACCAATTCTCCGTCCGGGGAAAACACAGGAGCCGTGTTGAAAATGCCGTTTTCGGCGTTCTTTTCCGGAATGGTTCCGGGAATCAACCAGATTCCAAGCTCCTTGGCAAGACGGCTGAAATCATCGATCAGCCCGTCATGCATGTCGCTGGCCACGTCGCACTGCGCACGATAGGCGTGCTTCTCGTCCAGCTCCCCGGTGCCGAAAAGATGCATCTCGGGAAAGATGATCATTTCGGGCGTATTGCCATGTTCATCGCGCATGGAAGCGATGGCGCGAACGTTGCTTTCGAAAACGTTGAACGGCGTGCCGATGGCGGTTTGGCTTTTCTGCGCCATGGCGATGGTCAGCGTACGATTTTCGGGCATTTCACGCTCCTTCCGTTATTGCTCGATAGGTTGTTGCTTTTCAAGATAGGAATTCGGAAAAGCGAAAGTTATGGACAAATTGTCGAAAATAATATCGATATATGGCCATGTTCTACATGAAATATTCCGACTTTCTACCATGGACGCATGGCAATCACTATCAACAGCTTGCTGGAGCAACGTTCCTTGAATCTTTCGCTGGTGGTGGAAGGATCCAAGGAAGTTCTGGATACGCCCATCTCATGGGTCCACTTTTCGGAATCGCCCGACCCGACTCCGTATCTCGAAGGTGGCGAAGTATTGCTCACCACCGGTCTGGTGATGCCGAAAGACAATCCCGACGAACGATACCGCTCGTTCACATCGCGACTCATCGATGTGGGCATACGTGGCCTGGGATTCGGCGTCGGAGTGCAGCACGACAACATTCCCCAATGGCTGATATACCAATGCGAAGCAACGGGACTTGCTTTGTTCGAAGTGCCTCTCGAAACCCCGTTCATCGCCATTTCCAAGGCGATCACCAGGGAGATAGCCGACAGCAATCGGCAGAATTTCGCCCGCATGTACAGCAATCAGCAGAGGCTGCTGCGCAGCGTGAAATCCCTTGACCCCGTCAGCGCGGTGATCTCCCGTTTGGCGGAGCTCATCGGAGGCTGGACGGCATTGCTCAATCCCGTAGGCAACATAGTCTCCTCGTCGCACCACGTATTGCCGGTGGACGTCGGATCTTTGGGAGACGCACTGGCCTTCAGCGTGCTGGGTGAGGCGAAATTCACCACGGCGAAAGGCTACGACATAGCCGTGTTCCATGTTGCCTCACCAACGCGGCAAACCCTCGGATACCTTGTGGCCGGCAGGAAGGGCGGCAAAGGATCCATAGACCATCCGCTGGTGGGAGCCGCGGCGTCGCTGCTCTCCCTGGCGGTGAATGGTACAGCGGATTCAAGCCGATCGCTCAATCATCTGCGTTCCACCATGACCAGACTCTGCCTGGAAGGCCATCCGGAAATCGTGAGCAGATTCGCCGACGACGTGTGGAACGGCCTGCCCGTGCAACCGCTGACCACCTTACGCATCATCGGTCAACAGGACGCCCTTGAAGATGCCGGACGTCTCTTCGAGCCTTTCCGCAGAACCTTGGCGAAAAACACCAATCTCGCGGTATTCGGCATCGTCGATGGAGACATGTGGGCTATCGTTTCGCAAACGAACGCGGAGACGTGGACGAGCCAGCTGACCCGTGACGGAAGGCTAACGGTCGGCCAATCCTCGGGGACCACATGGCAGGACATGCCCCGAGCAAGGCATGAAGCGTATCAGGCCGGAGCGGAAGCATTGACTTCGGGAACCAATCTGATCCGCTACGGCAGCAGCGAGAGCAACACCTCACTGGAAGGCATGGTGGAACCGTCGCTGATGCGCGCGTTCGCGGATCTCAAACTCGCGCCGATCGCAAACCTCACGTTCAACCTGTCAACCGGACCGCACACCAAGACGGGAACGGCA
>CAVEVJ010000078.1:0-9289 GCA_963619075.1 Acidaminococcaceae bacterium | reverse complement strand
TGCCCGATATTGTACGCCTGTTCCTGCAGGTGACGTACATCGTCGGGAATCGGCACATGGGCGCTGGAGCCTTGCACCGCGCGGGGCATGTTGTGCAGCACGTGTTCGCTGATCGCTTCGGCGCCTTCGACGAGTTTCGATTTTTTGTCGGGTTCGGGATCGTTCATCAACGGGGAGTCGACTAGGTCGTAGCGCTTGGTGTAGGTGCGCAGAATGGTCTGGACGGAGGCGACGACCGGCAGCGCGAGGAATGCGCCGAGCGCACCGAACAGGGAGCCGAATGCCAACACCGCCAGGAACGCCACCGCATCGTTGATGTCCATGGTGCGTTGGGAGATCTTCGGCGAGAAGATAAGGTTCTCGATCTGCTGGTAGACGCAGATGAACGCCAGAACACCCAGTCCGCACAGCGCCCCGCCGTTGACCCATGCGAACAGCACAGGCAGCGCGCCGCCGATATAGGTGCCGAGCATAGGAATGAACTGCGATGTCACGCCGCAGAACAGCGCCAACGGCATCCAGTATGGCACGTTCAGCAGTTCCAGGCAGATCGCGGTGAAGAAGGCGTTAAGCAATGCGAGAATCGCCCGGGAGAACAGGAACGAGGAAATCTGCGTCTGGCTGACCGTCCATACGAACAGGAAACGGCGCTGTGCTTCCGGAGCCATCCACTGGCAGGCGGAACGGCGTAGTCTCGGCCCTGCCGCGGAAATATAGAACGTGACCATCACAATGGTCATCAGGTTAAGCAGGAACGAGAACAGGCCCGATACCGTGCTCAAAGCGGTTCCCGCGAAATCGGTGACCCAGGATGTCTGAATGTTCCTGAAGATCTCACTGCCGAGATTGTTGATTTCCGGAAGTTCGAAATTGGTGTTCTGACTGACGAAATCGCAGATCTGACGGTATAGTTCGGGCAGGCCGTTGAGCAACGCGATCACCTGCTGCACGAACATGTTGCCGAACAGTCCGAACAGCACGCACAGGATTGCGGCGAGCAGCACCAATGCGAACAGCGACGCGAAGGAGCGCTTCCACCCATGCCTGACCAGCGGCACCACCACCGGTTCCACTGCGAGCGCGATGAACAGCGAGATGATGACGTCCGTTATCAGATAATCGATTTTGCCCCAACTGCGCCAGCAGAATGCGAACAGCACGATTGCGATGCAGATGTACAGCAGGGCGCGTCCCAGCCATTCCGGAGGCCGACGCGGGTCTCCTTTTGCGGGGAACAGAGTGCCCAGATCCCAACGTTGACCCGTGTCAGTTTTGTTTTCGTCGTCTTGCATCGTGCTTTCCATTCGCTGTTCGCGTTCGCTTATGGCTCACCATTGTAGCGTTATGGGTAATCGGCGCTTTCCGCCGTCGACATAATGGCAGAAAGCACCGTGTACGTGCTGAACCCTATTCTTGAAAGCATGCTGAACGTTTCAATTGTCATCCCCGCTTGGAATGAAGAGGAGCGTATCAACGATTGCCTGCTCAATGCCACCAGGCAGACGGTGATGCCGCATGAAGTGATCGTCGTCGACAACCGTTCCACCGATGCGACCGTGCAGGTGGTGGAACAGTTCATGGCGGAACATCCCGAAGCGCCTGTACGTCTGTTGCATCAGGATGAGCATCAGGGGCTGATTCCCACACGAAACTATGGGCTGAACCATGCCACAGGCGATGTTCTGGGCCGTTTCGACGCCGACTGCATGATTCGTCCGAACTGGGTCGAAGTGGTCTCCCAGATTTTCACCGACGACCCGGATGCGATGGGCGCCACCGGACCGGTGATGTACTACGACCTGCCAAGCCGTCATTTCGGTCTGCGCAGCGACAACTCCACCCGTAAACGTATTTACAAGGCCGACGACGGCCAGCCCCTTCTGTTCGGCTCGAACATGGCTTTGCGCGCATCGGCATGGCATCAGATCGCCGATGAGGTCTGCCTTGACGAAGATGACGTGATGCACGAGGACATCGACATTTCCCTGCATCTGCTCGGAAACGATCTGAAAACCGTATACAGTCCGCACATGATTTCCGGAATCAGCGCACGGCGTATGGACACCTCCCCCACGTCCTTCATGAATTACATGCGGCGATTCAAGAACACGTTCAACGCGCACCCGCAGCATTCACGCAAGCACAAGCCGGAGATTCTGCTCACCGCCATCTACCCGGTGATGCACCTGCTGTATCCCGTATGGCAGAAGGTGTTGGACACCGCCGACATCAATCCCGCGGAAGCCGCCTGGATCAACGAGCAGATGAAGCTCGCCGAACAGGAAGGCAAGGAACTGTACGACGACACCCTTACCGACGAGGAGTGGAGCGAGAAGCACGAGTAAGAGGGCTGTCGCGGCACACGGGACCGAACGTGATTCCGAATCTGATTCCGAATCCGATTTCAAATCCGATTTCAAACACGGTCCGGTAATTGCGGCGCACGCGACTTCGGCAATCCGTTCCAGGTTCCGAAAATCACACGCGCCGCGCACGTTGTGACGCTCGTACTAGCCACTAGCGGACCTTGCGTTTCATCATCAGGCTGAATCCGCCGCACAGCACCAGCAGACCGGCCAACACCATCATTACGGACACGTTCGATCCGGTCTTGGCTATGGTCTTGGCGGACGACGTCTTACCAGCCGTTGAAGTATCGGTTGAAGTATCGGTTTTGTCGGAATCATTAGAATCGGAATCGTCGGAACCGGAATCATGCTGCTCCCGCGATGCCTTGGCCGCGGCCACTTCCTCGTCGGTGAACAGCACCTTGACCTGCGCGTTCGCGAAGGTCTCGCCATAAGTGAGGAACCCTGCCAGTTCCTCAGCAGTAAGCTCACGGCTCACCTGTACGCTGCCGGCTCCCGGCACGTTGGGAACGGCGCTGGTGTCCATATGCTCCACCACACCGAAATCAACGCCGTTGACATGCAGGTCCACCGCGATTGGCTTGGTTTCGTCCGTGGTGAACGACATGCCGGACACGGTGAAGCTGACGGTATTGCCGTCGATCTTCAAATCGGAGAAGCCCGTACTGGAACGTTCCTTGGCGGATTCCAGATTCTGATGCGTCTCAAGGTAGCTTGATAGCACGTCTATATCCACATAACCCGTATCCAGGGAATCCATACCCTCCTCGAACACGTCGAATCCATCTCCGCCAGTCAGCAGATAGCTGTTTCCACAAACCCGGAACGTATCTTCGTCAGACACAGCCTCGCCGTTCACCATCAGATCGAACACGCGACCATGCGCATAGGTTTGTTCCGTTCCTGACTCATCTACCGATGTGGTACGGGTCACTTCGTAATGGAAGGTGACGTTGCTGGACATGCCCAACCATTTGACGCTATCCCATTCGCCTTCCGGCACGTTACGCCATTGCGATTCGAGCGCGGCTTTGAGCTGCGCGCCGGTCAGGGTGGTCACCATTTCCGTATTGCCGTACGGCATCGATTCGTATATTTCCATATACGTGATCACTCCGTCGTCGTTCGCATCAAGGTCGGTGCGTAGGGCTCCGGGATTGACCACCCCGATGTCCGCTTTCACTCCCCTCTCGTTCAGTCCCCACAGCACCGCGTCGGCGTTCAGTCTGCCGAGAGTGGATTCCGTGCCTTTGTTCAATCCGATCGACGAACTCCCCCTATTGAACGATGATCCTTGGGCAATGGTCCCCACCGTTCTTTTCCCTAAGGTCTGCGCGCTTTCCTGCGCATCCTCGTAGATTTGCAGCGCCTGCTCATCAGCCTCGTACAGAGGGCTTTTCCCGGTGGAGTCGTATACGGGCTCGATGACCGTACGAGCCGTGACCGTCCCATCAGCATCGAATACGAGGGTGGATAGGGAGAAGTCGGTTCCCCCGCTTGCCGATTCCACAATCGGTTTGCCGGCATTGGTGGTCATGAGTTTGTCTTTATGGCTGTGACCTCCAAGAGCCAAATCCACATTGGCGTTCAGGTCGAGCATGGTGTCGGCGTCGGAGTGGATCAGCGCCACGACAGCGTCGGCCTCTCCGTTGGATTCATCGCCGTCCGACAGCTGGTCGGCGATTCGGTTGACGGCGGCGACCGGATCGCTGAACGTCACTCCACCCGATTGAGAGGGAGACAACGATTCGCCTATGCTGCCGTAGATTCCGCCGATGAAGGCTATGCGCTTGCCCGCCACGGTTTCGATCTTGTATGGTTCGACCCCGTCCAATCCGCTGACGTTCGCCGCCAAATAACCGATCGGGCTCATTCCCGGAAGGATACGGCCCGTAATGTCATCAGGCCCTTTATCGAACTCGTGGTTGCCTATCGCCGTCACCGTCATGCCCATGTTCTTCAGCTGTTCCATGGCTGGCTTGTCTTCGTTGATGGACGAGACGAAAGACGAGGCCCCCACCATATCGCCCACACCTACGACCAAGGTATTCGGATTGTTCTCCCTGGCCTGCTTCACGGCAGACGTCAGATACACGCCGTTATTGATACCGCCGTGAAAATCGGTGATCCCTACCAGCTGAATCTCGGTCACGTCCGACACCGCATCATCGGCGACCGCGGTCGCTGCGGGAAAAACAGTTGCTGCCGCAATCGCAAGTCCTGAAAAAGCTGCGACAGCACCGCGCAATCGATGTGATCCCATCTTGTCCCCATCTCTTCTCTTGAAAAAGCATTTCCTTCAAGTGTAAGACGGCACAAGCATGTCCATACAAAAATCGAACGAATGGCGTTGATAAGGCTTCCAATACGAAACGCCATTCGCATGGCACCCTCCTCACGGAAGCGGGTGCCATGCGAATGGCGTTTTCAATCGTTCTCTGACGAACTCTTCCCCGAATGGTCTGCCGGCCGGCAGCTCACATTCGAGGAATCGGCATTACATCAAGCTCTTGTAAATGGCGAGGATGTCTTCCTCAGTTGCCTGACGCGGGTTGCCCGGGGTGCACACGTCATGGAAGGCGTCGTGCGCCAGACCCTCCAGATCGGCTTCGGTGGCGCCGACTTCGGAGATGGTGGTCGGGTTCTTCAGGTCGACGGTGAGCTGGTGCACCGCCTGCACGGCCTCTTCGCGGACCTTGTCGAGATCACCGGTGTAGGCGTCCTCAACACCGAAGGCGTCGGCGATGTCACGATACTTCTCGCCGGTGAAATCCTTGTTGTACTCCATGACCGGAGCCAGCAGGATGCCGTTGGCAACGCCATGGGCAACACCCAGACGTCCACCAAGCGGGTGGGCCATGCCGTGCACCAGGCCAAGGCCGACGTTGGAGTAGGCCATGCCGGTGATGTAGGACGCGTAGGCCATCTGCTCGCCAGCCGGAACATCTCCGTCCGCGCTCTTGGCGAGGTTCTTGGCGATCATGCGGATGGTCTGCATGGACAGGCAGTCGGACAGGCTCCATGCACCCGGGGTGATGTAGCCTTCGATGGCGTGAGTCAAGGCGTCCAGACCGGTGGCGACCTTAAGGCCACGCGGCATGGAGTCGGTCAGGTCCGGATCGACGAATGCGACAATCGGGATGTCATGCGGATCGACCGCCACGAACTTGCGCTTGTTAGCGGTGTCGGTGACCACGTAGTTGATGGTGGTTTCGGATGCGGTGCCTGCGGTGGTCGGCACGCCGAAGATCGGCACGGACGGATTCTTGGTATCCGCCACGCCCTCAAGCGAAAGAACGTCGGAGAATTCCGGGTTGGCGGTGATGATGCCGATACCCTTGCAGGTGTCCTGCGGGGAACCGCCACCGAGGCCGATCAGGAAGTCGGCGCCGGATTCGGCGAACTTGGCGACGCCATCCTGGATGCATTCGACCGGCGGGTTCGGCTTGACGTTGCTGAACACCTCATACGGCATGCCGGCGGCATCGAGAACATCCGTGACCTTCTTGACGGTGCCGGTTTCGATCAGCACCGGATCGGTGACGATGAACGCCTTGGTGAAGCCATGGGACTTGGCGACTCCCGGAATTTCCTGAATGGCGCCACGACCGAAGTATGCGTTCTGGTTGAAAATCATGCGATAAACCATATGATGCTCTCCTTTAAGCAACGGGTTCTGTTCCAAGGTTTCAAACGCGTTGAAACCCAACGAGATTCATCATATCCCCGTTTATGGTAAAAACCTGATCAACGACACTTTTTTTCTGTGAGCGTTCTCACACCGTCGCATCATTGCGATTTGGGGTGGTCAGGAAGGTTGCCGACTTTGCCGTCATTTTCGTCGCATCGCCACGATCGGGGATGGTCGTAAGAGCTCGGCGTGGGCTTAAACCCGCCCGCACGTTGCGCATTCGACACGGTGGGACGCAACGCCCTGGAGCAGAGGGCTTAGCCCCACCAGCATGTGCCGCGGGAGCGTAAGCGTGTCGGCATAGAACTAATGATGAATTTCACTGGCCCACCGACCCGCCGGCCCACCGCCTCCACCGATCTACCGATCTACTGCCCCACTGCCTCCACCAACCCGGATTTTGTGGCAAGTTCCGCTTGATTGAAGCAGTGACGGGTTTCGTTGAGCCAGGTCCAGTGTCAGATCTTCCTTCTTGCTCATCAAGTTTCCCGCCTTTTCGGGGGTATGTGATTCGTGAAATCCACGCAACCCATAGGGCTCGCATGCAGCGATCGTACTTTTAGACCAAGCGTGCGGATTTTCAGGAAGTCGTGCGGATTTTCAGGAAGTCGTGCGGATTTTCAGGAAGTCGTGCGGATTCTCAATGTGCCGTGTGGATTTTTAACGAGTTGTGCGGATTGCCCGCGGCCGAAAAACCGCCGAAAACAGTCTTTTAGGGCTAAAAATCGCCGATTTTTAGCCTATCTGGCGAAAAATCTCTATGACGAATCCGCACAAGTCCTCAAAAATCCGCACGACCTGTTGAAAATCCACACGGCCCGCTGAGAATCCACACGACTTGCCAGAAATCCACACGGCCCGTTGAAAATCCACACACATCTTTTTTGATACGAATCGGGGATGGCCTCTTCAATAATTGCGCGGAAGACGCGGAGCCGCTACCCCCTTTCAGCCCCAACCGGGAGAAACGGGCCTATTATCCTGGTTGTGCGCGGCGCACACATCGATTGTTTCGGCATGTAAATCCCAGATCGTTGAAATTCCGCCATTCCTGCATTACGCAAAAGAAGCGGGACGCAACGGAACACACCCCCTTCCGGCCACAACCTCGAAGAAACAGGCCTATCTCCCGGTTGGGGCAGGATCAGAGGCGGACCACATCGACCTCAAAATCGCAAATCGTTGGAATTCCGCCATTCCTACATTACACAAAAGAAGCGGGACATAACGGCGCACACCCCCTTTCGGCCACAACCGGCAAGATAAACCGCCATCTCCCGATCATGCGCGGCACATACGCCGAACAGCGCGGTACACGAATCCTAAAATCGTCGGAAAATGACCGTTTCTGAATCACACGAGAAACTCGGAACATAATAAAGCGCACCCCTTTGAGACCCCAATCGCAAGAAACGGGCCTATCTTCCGGCCGAACGCGAAAAACGGCACGAAGAGGCCGCGCTGACGAATAGCTGACGAATATAGGACTCCCGGTTGCACGCAGAAGTAGATGCGCACGCCTAGAGATGACCGACGCACCCGATCCAATGAGTCTCGCATACAAACTCGCGACATCCACCCCCACCGAACGATCACAATGGCCACCTTCGGACGGTCGACCTCCAACACGGCGCACACCACGAACCAGTCAGCCGCCAACGCGCCCACCGACCGGCGCAGATCGAGCGTTCCTACAGCGCAAACCCAGGAACACGACACGCAGGGGATGCCCTGCCCGCAACTCTTCGCGCATCAGCATCACAGGCGGGATCAGGAACACGACACGCAGGCTTCATACGGGACATCAGATATCCGGCATCCCGACCGGAACGACACCGGCATCGGCCGGAACGATTTCCACACCAGCACACGGCACTCAAACACCACTGAATAACACGCGCCATCAGACACACATTTCGGTCTTGAACTCCTCACCGTGCTTAAACGATCTCCTTGCACGCTTCCCTACATGTCCAGGAAATCGTCCGGTTCCGCCCTCAGACACACATTTTGGCCTATATCCCACACCAACCAAATTTCAAACAAGATACATTTTCCGCAGAATAGATTTTCCCAGATACGAAAAAAGCCCGCTAATGCGGGCTTAACCATGGTGGCTCCGAGCGGCATCGATCCGCTGACCTAACGATTTTCAGTCGTTCGCTCTACCAACTGAGCTACAGAGCCATAAACAGACAATCCGTCTGAGCGACCCCGGCCGGACTTGAACCGGTGACCTCCGCCGTGACAGGGCGGCGCTCTAACCAACTGAGCTACGGGGCCATTGCCACCTTGTTACCAAGGTAAGTACCCCCTGAGAGAGTCGAACTCTCGTTGTCAGATTGAAAGTCTGGTGTCCTAACCGTTAGACGAAGGGGGCGCTTTCAGCGTTTCCGCGTGACAACTCGATTAACTATACGCAATTCTCCGAGATATGCAACTCTCGGCGTGTCGGGTGTAAATCGTTGAAATTTCAACGTTTTACACCCACACCCCAAATCGATGCGCAAAACCCATCGAACGCTATCTACATCGCGCAGTACGTGAAATCATGAATGACTCGTCCCGCGGCAAGTCCCTTCTTTTCGAAATTGGTGAGCACACGACCCGAGAATCGCTCCGATTCGATGAAATCGGCATGGCGCAAATCGGCCGCATCATCGGCATTGCCCTTGCCGACATGCTCGACCGGCAAGCTCACCGTAAGAGTGCCCTCATTGCGGAAGCCGTCGATCCCGTCCATGACCTCGTGAACATGCAACGCATAATCTTCGATGTCGGTGGCGATACGCCACACTCCCCCGGCCTTCAATGCATGGCGAATATCCGAGGCAAGCTCAGGCCGAACGATACGACGCTTATGATGACGCATCTTCGGCCATGGATCGGGGAAGAACGTCCACACCTCCTCGAACACGCCGGCCACCGCATACTTGAACAGCTCAGGAGCGTTGACTTGGGCGATGCGCAGATTCTCGAGCCCCTGCTTTCCCGCGAGCAGCAACGTGTGCGCCACGCCCGGGTCGTACACCTCCAAGGCGAGGAAATTCACATCCGGATGCTCCTGAGCGGCCGCCACGATGTTTTCCCCCTGTCCCGAACCGATCTCGACGATCAGGGGATTGCCATTGCCCCAAGCCTCGCGAACAAAAGCGTCATCGAACACAAGTCCGCCCCTCACATCGAGGGACCCCTCTCCCGCGTTTACGTCAAGCAGATATACCTGCGC
>CAVEVJ010000077.1:0-2005 GCA_963619075.1 Acidaminococcaceae bacterium | reverse complement strand
GAATACGGAAGTCCACGCCTTCCTCCTCCAGCTCCTTCGCAACCGAATGCATCAGCCCCAGGACCTCGTCGATTTCCCAATCGGACGCGATCATGGGAAACATGATTTTCAGATTGCCCGAAACGCCGGCGCGCAGCAATGCCCTCAATTGCGGGATGAATCGTTCCTTCCACTCCAGCGAGACACGCACGCCACGCAATCCCAGCGCGGGATTCGGTTCGTGCGCGAAATCCAGATAAGGAACCTTTTTGTCCGAGCCGATGTCCATGGTACGGATGATGACTTCCTTGCCTTTCATCGCTTCCAGAACCGCGGTATAGGCCTGATACTGCTCATCCTCCGTTGGAGGCTCGTTTCTTCCCAAAAAGAGGAATTCCGTCCTGAAAAGTCCTACGCCGTCGGCGCCGGACGCCAGCAAGTCATCAATATCCTGAGGACTTTTGATGTTGGCGTAGATTCTCGTGCGGCACCGCACGGCGGTCTCCTCTTCGGCCAGCACCGCCGCACGTTCGGATTCGCGCCTGCCCCGCAACTGCCGCGTACGTTCCAGCGCAACCTGTTTTTCCGACTTGTCCGGATCCGTGACCACCGTTCCATTATCGGCATCGATGATGGCGAAAGACGACTTCTTCACCTGTTCAACGGCATCGCCGTTTCCGTACACATACGGGACTCCGATGCTTTCCGCGAGAATCGCGACATGGGAATTGGGAGACCCCTTCACCGTAATCATGGCGCCAATCAGACTCTCATCGATGGAAGCAAGCTGCGCCGGACTGATTTCGTCGGCACAGATGACGCAACATTCGCTCGGGCCATCATCCTTCCCGTCGATAATGGCTATGATTTCATTCGCAATGCCACGAATGTCATCCTTTCGAGAACGGATGTATTCCGAATTCACCCGATCGAAGGCCTCTTCAAGCTCACGCGCAGTCTCCCGTACCGCCGTACGCACGTCGGCGCCTCGCTCCCGTATGCTCCGTTCGATTTCCGGGATGAACTTTTCATCCGACAGAATCGACAGCACCGTCTCACGAATGCTCCGGCTCCTGCCGTTCGACGGACTCGACGCGGCGCTCGCCCTCAACGACTCCACCGCGCCACGCAGCTTCAGCAACTCCCCTTCCGGATTCTCATACCGTACCGGCGCACCACCGGCAATGGAATCGACGACATATACAGGGCCTGCGTAAAAACCCCGCTGCGCCACACGGCAGTCGAATGTGCTCATGTTCACGACCTCCTCCTACAGATTCGAATCCAGGAAACACCTCAAGGCGGATGCCGCCTTACACGCCTCGAAACCGGTGACGGTGACCTCCAGATTGCTGCCTTCCGACGCATCCAGCAGCATCAGTTCAAGGATGTTCTTCGCATCCGCAACACGTTCCGCATTGCGTATGGTCACATCCGCGTCGAATTCGGAGGCGATTTTCGCGATCTCCCCCGCCGGCCGAACATGGATGCCCGTCGGATCCTTGACGACATGGTTGAACGTAAGCACCGTGCCGAAACCGAACCTTACCGCATCGCCATGGGTAACGGTCAAATGGAACGAATCCGACTTTTCCGTACTTTCCGTGCCGTCGTCCGCAAGTTCCTGAGTCTCGACCGGCGTTTCGTCGATGCCTCCCAGGGCTTCGGCCACCGTCTTGTCTTTGATGACGATGCGGGTGATGATGTAGCTCATAACGTAACTGATCATCAATCCCGCCAGATACATCCCCATGCTGCTGGCGGCACCGTCTTGACCGGCAGTCATGACGAACACACCCAGAATTCCCGACGGTCCCCAAGTAGTGGCCGCCACCTGGCATCCCATCACGAAGGCGCCACCGAACCCGGCGCCGAGGCCAGCCGTTATGAACGGCACGCCCATAGGCAAGGTGACGCCATAGATCAAAGGCTCGCCCACTCCCAGGAAACCAGCGGGAAGGGAACCGGCTATCACCGAGCAAAGTTTCCTATGGTGCAGCTTCTTCGCTTTTCCATACAATGCGAT
>CAVEVJ010000076.1:0-9398 GCA_963619075.1 Acidaminococcaceae bacterium | reverse complement strand
GACATCGCCTTCTTGCGCACGTCCGCATAAATGGTGGGCGAGTAGGCCTTGATGTCGGCCCACATGTCTTTCTTCTTCTGATAGTTCTCGGGATTCCGTGAGAGAATCATGAACACGCTGGCCACGGAGCTCTCGATCGCCAGGAAGTGAATCATGTAGCGGTACAGGCCGTCCGGCACGGTGCCGCGTTCCGGAGTCGCCTTCACCATGCACTGGTTCACCAGCCGCAGCTGGTCCACGCGGCGGATCATCACGTCGGTTTGCACGCTCTGGCCGTCGCGTCCGATGAAGTAGTGGTAGAACGGCGTGTCCAGGTATTCCATGGTTTTGACCCATGGGAACGGCTGGTATGCGTAAATGAAGTCCACGTAGAACGTGTGCTCGGGCAGTTTCATGCCCGACTGCCGTACCACTTCGGTGCGGAACGTCAGGGCGTGCATGAGAATGTACTCGGACAGTCCGAAATGGCCAAGGTCATCCCAAGTGAGTCGCTTCCCGGCTTCCATCGCCCTGCGGAAGTTCACCACGTGCTTGTTGCGTTTGCCTACCTTGTCGTACACGTAATTGGTGACGAGCATGTCGATCGGTTCGGAGGATGCCGCTTCCCTGCGCAGCACGGCCATCACCTGTTCCAGCGATTCCGGTCCAACCCAGTCGTCCGCGTCCACGACTTTGACGTACGTGCCGCTCGCGGCCGCCACGCCGGTGTTGACGGCGCCGCCGTGCCCCTTGTTTTCCTGATGGATGGCGCGGACGATTCCCGGGTAGCGGTTTTCGAATTTCTTCGCCATTTCCAGGGTTCCGTCGGACGAGCCGTCATCCACGATCAGTACTTCGATGTCGTCGTTGCGCTTCGTTGCGATCAACGATTCAACGCACCTTTCCAGGTATTCCGTCATGTTGTATGCGGGTACCACGAAGGTGAGCGTCTTTTTCTCCTGCATGATCTTCCTTGAGTTGAGCCGCGATGCCTGCGGCGTTGTGCGGTTGCGTTTCGTAACGGAACCAACCTAGCACCTTATATGGTTCGGGGGAACGCCTTATTGCACAAATGGCACGATGATGTTCGTGAATTGCACCATAAGTTTCCCTGGAAGACGCATTTATTGACGTTCCGTTGTTGTCCGTCAATTTTGTGATGCTGGTTTTTCACAGTGCGATTGTGCGATTGTGCGATTGTGCAGTTGCACGGTCACACGGTCGCGCGATTGCTCGATCGCACGAGCGCAGTGCGGCTAAGTAGTTGATGCGCCTGCGCCTCACGCTTCAGAATCCGCTTCCTCCGCGCTTCGCCGGTTCCGTTTCCCGTCGCACGATTTCGTTGATTTCGTGCTCTCCGCCGGCGCTTTCCGACGTATTTTCCAACGTATTTTCCGACGTATTTCCCAGCGCGTTTTCCGACGCACGCTTCGACTTCGCGGCCTTTCCGCTTTCAAAGCGCAGCTGCGGCTTGGCTTCCATGCGGCTGAGACCATACCATGCCAGATTCACGATGTGCGCGGCCAGCTGTTCTTTGCTGATTTTGCGCTGGTCGGCCCAGAACTGGCAGGTGTATGCGGTCATGCCCACGAGCATCTGCGCATAGTAGGGAACACCCTTGGCCGGCAGATGCTGCCGCTTGAACGCCTGGGCGAGAATGTCTTCCACACGCATGGAGATGTCGCCCAGCAGGGAGCTGAACGACCCCGCTGGATCGGTTTTCGGTGAATCGCGGGTAAGCACACGGAATCCGTCGGCGTTTTCCTCAACGTAAGTGAGCAGCGCCATAGCCGCACGCTCCACAATCTGACGGGGGTGTGCCTGCGGGTCGGACAACGCATCGACGAGCACGTCGGTGAGCGCACGCATCTCACGGTCCACCACCACGGCGTACAACCCTTCTTTGCCGCCGAAATGCTCGTACACGATCGGTTTCGAGACTTTGGCGGTCGCTGCGATCTCTTCGACGCTTACCGCTTCGAATCCCTTCGCTGCGAACAGAGACCTGCCGATCTCAATAAGCTGTTCGCGCCTTTGAAACGACGTCATCCTGGATGTGTTGGCCATAACGGTCAGTTTTTCACGTCCTATGGATGTGTCGAGCCGTTACGTTCGTTTTGTGTGAAATGGTTCGTATGCCCTGGATCGTGCGATTTTGCAAGGTCTGCCGTCGGTGTCCGTTGTGCTTTTTAGGCTGTGATTATGGATACGAATGTGATTATTGCGGTTGTTGCCGTCATCGCGATCGCCGCGATTGTTTTCCTCGGTTTCTGGTGGTTTGGAAAGACCCGTAGCAATGCTGTGAACAAATCCACCGAAGATGCCAAGGCCAAGGCTGATGCCCGTCTTGCGTCTGAGCGGGCTGCTGAGAGTGCGGCCAAAAAGGCTGCCGAAACGTCATCTGCCGCGGCTGAGAATCGTAAGGAATCCGCTTCCGGGAACGTGAAGAATCCGGAATCCGCGGAAGAGTCCTCTTACGGAAAGTCGGAGCCCCAGCAGAACAAACCCGCCCACGAGCCGGCCATTCCTGCGGCATCCACTACCGAAAAGCCGGAATCCGCCGGCTCCCGTATGCAGCGTCTCAAGGCCAAACTCGCCAAGTCAGGCAATCCGTTCGGCAAGGCGCTGTTCAATATTCTTGCCAAGGACCAGCTGTCTGAAGCTGATTGGGAGGATGTCGAAGATACGCTGCTGCTCGCCGACGTCGGCGCCGAGGCCAGCGAACAGCTTGTTGAGGAACTGCGTGCGGACGCTCGCATCGCCGGCCAGTCCGATCCGGAGCAGGTGCGTGCCGCTTTGCGGGACAAGCTGCTGAACCTTGTCGGCACTGATGTGGACCGTCGTCTCAACGCCAACAAAGAGGATGCGAACAAGCCGAGCGTCATCATCATGGTCGGTGTGAACGGAACCGGCAAGACCACTACCGCAGGCAAGCTTGCGCGCCTGTTCGTGGCTGATGGCAAGCAGGTTGTTTTGGGTGCGGCCGATACCTTCCGTGCCGCCGCCGCCGATCAGTTGGAGACTTGGGGCGCCAAGGTGGGCGTTCCGGTCGTGCGTTCTGACAAGGATGGCGCCGATCCGGCGTCCGTGGCGTTCGAAGCCAGCGGCAAGGCCAAGGAAGACAATGCGGACGTGCTGATCATCGATACGGCCGGCCGTTTGCAGAACAAGGCCAATCTTATGGACGAGCTGGGCAAGATCCGCCGCGTCACTGAGAAGAACCTTCCGGTTGACGAGGTGCTGCTGGTACTTGACGCCACCACGGGCCAGAACGGTATGACGCAGGCCAAGGTGTTCGCCGAGGCGATTGGCATCACCGGCGTGGTGCTTTCCAAGCTTGACGGTTCCGCGAAGGGCGGCATCGTGATTTCCGTGCAGAAGGCGCTCGGCGTTCCGGTCAAGCTCGTCGGCCTTGGCGAAGGCCCGGATGATCTCGCGCCGTTCGATCCGGAAGGCTTCGTCGACGGCATCCTCGCCTGAGGACGGTACGGATACTTGAGAACAGTATGGACGCCTGAGAGCGGTATGGACGCCTGATGCGGCATACCTCGCCTGATACGGTGATGCAGCGATGCGGTAATGCGGCAATGCAGTGACACGGTACGCCCATCCGATATCAGCAGACATACCGTCTACCGGCATCTGACACGTCCGTCCACGCTCGTCCGTTCGGTCCTCGTAACCGTCCATTTTGGCGATTCCTGACGATTCGCGCCATGAAAAAAATATGAAACATTCCCGACCGCCTGTACATAGATGGTCGGGAATGTTGATTTTTTGCCGTTTTACGCATTGCCTCGCATAGGTTGCGATTCGCCGATTGGCGTAATACTTCCCTTCGGGCGTTACGTTGCTGTAACACTTCGTAACGTTGAGTAAATGCGGGCGGCGTTCCATACCATTCTGTCAACCCCATGCGCTGGGGCAGGAATTTGTGAATAAGGAAATAAAAAAGAGAGAGGGAGGGCAACATGGGTCAGCTTGATTCTGGAAATGCTGCGTGGATTCTGACTTCCGCGTCACTTGTGTTCCTCATGACGCCGGGCGTGGCGTTTTTCTACGGTGGCATGGTCCGTGCGAAGGCTGTGCTGAACATGATGATCATGGAGGCGGCCGCACTGTCCGTCACCATGATCATGTGGGTGCTGTGGGGCTGGTCTATCGCGTATGCCGGCACTTCGGTCGGCGGCATCTTCGGTGATCCGGCAACCGGCTTCCTGCTGAAGGACACCATGGTTTCCGATGACGGCGTTTTCACGTCCGCCGCACTGAACTCCAACAACTATCCGGTCAGCGTGGATGTGGCATTCCAGTCCGCGTTCGCCATGATTACCGTCGCTCTTATCTGCGGCGCCATCGCGGAGCGCGTCAAGTACAGCACTTGGATGATCTTCGTCGCTCTGTGGATCACCTTCGACTATGCTCCGATGGCCCACATGGTGTGGAACGGTGGCCTGCTGTCCGGTGACGGCGCCATCTCCCAGGCCATCGGCGCGGCCGCCCACGATTTCGCTGGTGGTACCGTCGTCCACATCAACGCCGCAGTCGCCGCTCTGGTCATCGTGCTGATCATCGGCAAGCGCAAGGGCTTCGGCACCCAGCCGTTCCGCCCGCACAATGTTCCGTTCGTCATGCTTGGCGCCTTCCTGCTGTGGTTCGGCTGGTTCGGCTTCAACGCCGGTTCCGCTTTCGCAGCCAATGGCACCGCTGGCTATGCTTGGGTCTCCACTTCCGCCGCTACCGCCGCCGCAATGCTGACCTGGGGCTTCACCGAGAAGATCCGTACCGGTCACTACACCGCCATGGGCGCCGCTTCCGGTATTGTTGCCGGCCTGGTCGCCATTACCCCGGCCGCCGATGTGGTCTCCCCGCTGTGGGCCATCGTGCTGGGTGGCATCACCGGTGTGCTTACCTGCCTCGCTTGCGGCCTGAAGTTCAAGCTCGGCTATGACGATTCCCTCGATGTTGTCGGCGTCCATGGCGTCGGCGGCTTCACCGGCACCGTGCTCATCGGCTTCTTCGGTGAGGGCACCGGTCTGCTCGCAGGTGGCGATTGGCGTCAGCTGGCCGTGCAGATCGTCGTCGCACTCGTTGCCATCGTCTGGTCCGCTGTCATCACCGGCATCATCGCCTTCGCTCTTGAGAAGACGATCGGCTGGCGCGTCACCGAAGCTCAGGAAGTCGGCGGCATCGATCTTGCCGACCAGGGCGAACGTGCTTACGATTTTGCTGGTACTGCCAGCTCCGTCCTCAAGGAGGTGAAGTGAGATGAAGCTCATTACCGCTATCATCCAGCCACATAAGCTTGACGATGTCAAGGAAGCCCTCGCTGCCGCAGGCGTTCACGGTCTGACCGTGTCCGAAGCCAACGGCTATGGTCGCCAGCGCGGTCACACCGAGGTCTACCGTGGCGCCGAATACACCGTGGATCTGATTCCGAAGATCCGTGTCGAGGTGCTGTCCGATGACGCTGACGCCGAGACTCTGGTCGGCGTGATCGTCAAATCCGCCGGCTCCGGCACCATTGGTGACGGCAAGGTCTGGGTTGCCCCGCTCGATTCGGTGACCCGCGTACGTACCGGTGAGACCGGTTCGGCCGCCATCTGATTAAAAGCCCCCGGGCCTTTGAGTTCGGGTTATCAATAAAACAGGTCCCCGTACGTGCTTCGCGCCGTGCGGGGATTTCCATTTAAGGATGCATTATGACTTCAGCAGTCGATGGCCTCAAACAACGTTTCATGACCATGAGCCAGCCGGACCCGGATGGTGTTTACCGCAATGGCGCGGACAAACGCAAGGCTCGTACGGAATTGGCCATGACGTGCCTCAAGGAACTGTGGAATGAGGCCTGTGAGTCGGTGTCGTTCGACGTTCCGTCCTCCGGCATCGGTCTTGGCGCCGTTGGCTCTCTGGCCCGTGGCCAGGTTGGACCGAGCTCCGATCTTGATCTGGTGGTGATCTATGAGCCGCACGCGCTGACCGACCCGCAGCTCAATGAGTTGGCCAACAAGCTGTGGTATCCGATTTGGGATTCCGGCCTTGATCTGGACCAGTCCGTACGTACGCGGGCCCAGTGCGAGTCGGTCACCGACCATGATCTGCCGGCCGCCATGGGCTGGCTGGATGTCGTTCCGATCGCCGGAGATGCCCGTTTGATCGAAGACACCGCGGTTTCGATTTTGGAACGCTGGCGTAAGGCCGCGCGTAAGCGTCTGCCGGAATTGCTGGGATCGGCCAAGTCCCGTCTTGACAGATTCGGGCGCATGGCATACATCAATCAGCCCGATATCAAGGAGGCCCGCGGCGGGCTGCGCGATTGCGTGCTGGTGTCCGCTCTTGCGGCTTCCTGGCTGGCGGACCGTCCGCACGGCAAATACGATGATGCCGTCGAGCGATTGCTGGACGTGCGCGACTGCATCCACCTTGTGGCCAACAAGGATACGAACATGCTGCTTTCGCAGTATCAGGCGAGGGTTGCGGCCATGCTTGGTCTGGCTGATCCCACGTTGCCTGAGGGGGAGCGTGAGGCCGCCTCCATCGACGATTTGCAGACGCTGCTTGCGCGGGTTGGCCGCCAAGTCGCGTTCTCACTGGATTCCACGGCGTCGAGAGCCGAGCATTCTCTGACCCATGAGAAGCCTCGTTTCGCGTTCTTCCAGGTGTTCCAGCCGCGTGGAGGCGGCAAGCGTCAGGCTCCTACCTTTGACGTGATTGCCCCCGGTGTGGCGAAGCATGAGGAGGAGGTCGTGCTGGCTCCGGGAGCGGATCCGCAATCCGATGCGAAGCTGGCGCTGCGCGTGGCCGTCGCCGCGGCGGAATCGGGTTTGCCGATCGCTCCAGGAACGTTGCAGAATCTGAGGAAATGCCCGCTTGGCGACCGCGATTGGAGTGACGAATCGCGTGAACTGTTCCTGCGTCTGCTTGCATCCGGAGAGAACCTGCTCGACGTGTGGGAGGAGATCGACTTCGTTGACATTCCGGGCAGACTTATTCCGGAATGGCTTGCCGTGCGCAATCGTCCGAGTGCGTCGGCCGCGCACCGTTACACCATCGACCGCCATATGGTGGAGGTGGTCACGAGGCTTGGCCGCCAGACCCCGAGTGGCGGCCTGTATGACGACAAGCACTATCAGGCATTGCTGCTTGCCGGCATTCTCCACGACATCGGCAAACGTCCGGGTGTGAGCAATCATGCCGCCGAGGGCGCCCGTCAGGCGTCCGCCGTGCTGAAACGTATGGGATTCGATGCGCAGACCGTATGGTGGGTCACGCTGTTGGTACGTGAGCATCTGACGCTTTCCGAGTTCGCCATGGGGCAGAATCCCAATGACCCGAACGTGGGCGGCGAACTGGCGTCGAGAATTGACCATGATCCGGTGCTGCTTGACATGCTGTTCGATCTGACCCGCGCCGACGGATCATCGCTGGGAGCCACTTCCGGCGAGGCGATTTCCAAGCAGTACGGTTGGAGCAAATGGCGTGAGACGCTGGTGCGCAACATGTATAACGCCACGAAATATCACATGTGAACGTGTGCACATACCACTAGTAAGGCGTATAGGCAAATCGAAATCAGGGGACATCGGCCATCCGCGGAAGATGTCCCCAAGTTATCCACCCAGTTATCCCCAATCGGTGGATAACTATCGACGTTTTCCACATACTTATCCCCAATATGTGGATAACTCGGCTTTTTGTGGATTTCTTATCCACAAGCCCCCTGCCCGAGCGTGTCGGAACCCGAAAAGCCCAGTCAACGGCCAAATCCGCAGTCGGATACAGTCGCCGGGAATGGTGGATGACCCGTCTTCGGGCTGGCCGCATGCCGGTTGTGGTACGGCTGTGGATACTGATTGTGGACGCCAGTTGTGGATAGTGGTTGTGGATAACGATCGCAGGCAGACACCCAAGTGAGAAAAAGTTGAGTACTGTTATAACCAGCTCGCTATGCGAGCTGGCAACCTGTTTTTCGTGAATCTGGATTGGTGGACATGGCAGAGGAAACCTCATGGGGAGGCGCTCGCGCGCAATACGAAGGCAATGCCGGCAATAGGCAATCCGTAATCCGCGACGCCATCTTCGACCGTGTGCCCCCGCACGACGACGCCGCGGAAATGGCCGTACTCGGCGGCATGCTCATGAGCAAGGACGCCATCGGTGAAGTCTCGCAGCTCATCGACGTCACTGACTTCTACCAGCCGCGCAACCAAACCGTCTATGAGGCGATCATCAACCTGTTCTCGGCATCGCAGCCGGTTGATGCCGTGCTCGTGGCCAATCAGCTGCTCAAAGAAGGCAACCTCGAAAAAGTGGGCGGCTCCGACTATCTGCACAGTCTGGTCGCATCCGTGCCGACCGCGGCCAACGCCACTTACTATGCCGACATCGTGCATCAGCGTGCGATTCTGCGCAATGTGATCGCGGCCGGAACGAAGATCGCGCAGCTCGGCTACACGGCCGAAGGATCCCAGGCGGAAGACGTGGTCAACATGGCGCAGGCCGAGGTCTACGAGATGTCGACCGGCAAGGTACGTCAGGATTACGCGGCGATTGGCCCGGTGATCGGAGATACGCTCGACCAGATCGAACGTCTGCAGAACGGCGAAGTGTCGAAAGGCGTGCCGACGGGCTTCAGAGACATCGACGATGTTACGCAGGGCCTGCAGCCGGGCCAGATGATCGTGGTGGCGGGACGACCGGCCATGGGCAAATCCACGCTCGGCGTCGACTTCGCGAGGGCCGCCGCGCTGCACCACAACATGACGTCCGTGATCTTCAGCCTGGAAATGAGCAAAAACGAGCTGGCGCAGCGCATCATCTCCGCGGAATCGAACATTCCGCTGGCCGCCATGCGTCGTGCGGACGACATCACGCCGGAACGTTGGAACATCCTCAACAACCTGCAGGTGGCATTGCAGAACGCGCCGTTGTTCATCGACGACAGTCCGAACATGAGTCTGATGGAGATTCGCGCGAAATGCCGCCGACTCAAGCAGACGAACGATCTGAAGCTCGTGGTCATCGACTATCTGCAGCTCATGACTTCGGGCAAGGCCGTGGAAAGCCGTCAGCAGGAGGTCTCCGACTTCTCCCGTGCGCTGAAGCTGCTGGCGAAGGAACTGGAAGTGCCGGTCGTGGCATTGAGCCAGCTGAACCGTGGCCCGGAAATGCGTCAGGACAAGAAGCCCCAGCTTTCCGACCTTCGAGAATCAGGCTCCATCGAACAGGACGCCGACGTGGTGTTCCTCGTGCACAGGCCCGACGCCTACGACAAGGAAGACCGCCCAGGCGAGGCCGACATCATCATGGCGAAGCATCGTAACGGTCCGACCCAAACGTTCAGTCTGGCGTTCCTCGGCGCGTATTCGAAATTCAAAGACATGCCGCAGGATTACCAGAGGCAGCAGGAGGTATAAGCA
>CAVEVJ010000075.1:0-2949 GCA_963619075.1 Acidaminococcaceae bacterium | reverse complement strand
TCCTTCACACGGAAGGGGTCATAGGTTCGATTCCTATATCACCCACGTTCATGGCTCGGTTTACCGGGCTTTTTGTTTATTCATCCGACTTTTCTCCAATCACGACGACATTCTTCTTTTAGGGGAACGTAATGATGAAACGTCTGCGTATCGCTACAATGAACCTTTGTGAGTAGCGAATCATTGAATTTGAGTCAACCGGTCAAAGACATGGGGCCAAACGAACTGAAAGCATATGCCAATCTGGGGCAGAAGCAGCATGATGAGGCAAACAGGGAACTTGAGAGGCGCTGGCGCAGTTATGACGACATACTGCCTCATGATGAATTCGTATCGGTCATAGACAGGAAAGAGGATTAACGCCTTGCACGGTGTATGATTCGTGACCATGACGAGGTCAATGCAGGCCATGTGCAAGGGTAATGGTTACAATGGCATTTATGACTGATCCGATTCCAAGTGCAGGCGAAACGACCATTATCGGTCTTCCTGCAATCACAACAGTGCCGGTTACTTCCACTGGAGATCGTCCTCTGACGAAGGAGGATCTCGATACGATCATGCGTCTTGCGGACGGCACGGCGTTGTTGATCTCCGCCAGGGGAGCGATGTCAGGCTCACGCTATCTGCTTGACGAGGATGAAATCACAGTTGGTCGTGATTCGAATTCCGACATCATTCTCGACGATTCCACAGTTTCCCGCTCGCATGCCGTGTTCCGTAGGATTAACAATGGTTTTTGCGTGATTGACGCCGGAAGCCTGAACGGTACATACGTGAACCGACAGCGTGTGGATCAAGCTGCATTGAAGACCGGCGATGAGATCATGATCGGCAAGTTCCGTCTGGTGTACTTCACCAATAAGGTGGTCATGGCTTGACGAATGCCTTTGCGCCCATGAGTGGCTGTTGACACTCATGGGCGTCTGTATTATGAAGCGGCGTTTTCAAGGGGGAGGACGCGATGAGCGAGACTTGGTCAATAGCGACGTCGCCTGAGCGCGCGGAACAAGCGGTGCAGGGGGAGTTGTTCGCTGTTCCCAATACGCAGGCCACACGTGGATATCGAGGCTCGGTCGCGTCAAGAGTCGCAGGCATTACCTACAGACAACTTGACTATTGGGCGCGCAAACAGATTGTGGAACCATCCATAACGCCTTCGCATGGTTCCGGATCCAGGAGACTGTACTCATTCAAGGACGTGGTGATCCTAGCAGTTTCAAAGCGGCTCTTGGACGCGGGAATTAATCTCCAGAATGTGACTACGGCCATCGGTTTTCTCATGCAACAAACTTCGGATCGGTTCGAGGGAATCATCATCATGTGTGATGGCGACGAAGTACACGAGTGCACGGATGGTGAGCAAATGGTGGCCCTGATGCAGAGCGGCAAGGCGGTATTCGGTGTGTCCGTAGGATCATTGTGGCGTCAGATCAAGGAGGACCTTGACGGCGAGGACTATGTTGATCTCGCCGATTCTCGCAATGGCTCAAATACGATTGATGAAATCGCGACGATGCGTGAAAGGGCGCGACGCAGAGTCCGTTCAGCGACGTAATTGTGGCATATGTAACGAAGGATTGCTACGATGCAATCCGGTTACACGGAAGGGGAGTGGAGCATATGCTGAACGTTCTGCCGGCACTGTTGTGGATTATCGCGGCCGTCATTGCGGTGAACATCTGTTCGATTTGCGCGATTCGAGGAAACTTTTTCTCAAAGAAAGAGCGTTATGTGTATCCCGTACCGTGGTCAATCGTTGCATTGCATTTCATATCTCTGGTGATCGGAGCTCTTCCGTATCCGATATACAGGATGTTCAAGGATGGATTTTCCGATGAATTCCAACGATTCTACGAGCAGGTCGGATGGTTGTCGGCTGCGTTGATGGTCGTTCTGATTGCATCGGAAATCGTTTTCATGTATCTGCAGGCCCGTAACGGAATGAAAAGCGAGATGTACCGCAGGATCAACAGCAAGGTCAACCAGAAAATCACGGACGATATCTAAACGCGTTCAATCAATCAATTATGGATGAGGAAAGAACCTGGCGCGAAAATTCTAAGGAGAAGCGGTGGGGATGGTGACCGGATGCAATTCCACTACGGAGTATGTTCTTGTATTTCTTTTCTGACATAACGTACATTATCGGACAAAAGTATATATTAAGAATATTCTGCGGAAACGTATCCGTCTATATCCAAACCGCGTCTCTCAGAGAGTCTCTAGAGAGTCTCTACCGATAAATCCAACCGCCGATGGATTAATCGTCATAATTACACCCATTGAAAAAGCCTCCCAGAATATGGGAGGCTTTTTCAATCATTGATCTAGCTGATTGAAGTCAGCGAACAATCTCATGCAAAGTATTCCTCAACGGCCTGCGCGAGTTCATCGACGGTATCGATGATCCTGTATGCGCCATGTTCCTTGAGCTCGCCGGGCTCCGCATAGCCCCAGCCGCAGCCCAGACAATCGAGTCCGCAGGCTTTGGCACCGTCGGCATCGGTCCAGCGATCACCGACCATCAGAGCCTTGTCTCCGGCGGATTCATCGAAATCGATGTGTTCGAACGCCCATCGGATCACCTGATCCTTGTCGAGACGTGAATTGTCTTTGCTGGCGCCGTAGATGCCATCGACCATGGCATCGATGTGGAAATGCTCGCAGATTGGAATGCACTGGTACTGCGGCTTGCAGCTGGCAATCGCCAGATAGTATCCGTCCTCACGCAGCTTGGCGAGCTGTTCCGGGATGCCCTTGTAGATGGTGTTGTTCAAACGTCCGGGAACCTTCTGTCCAGGATTGTTCGGATCGTCGAAGACGGCTTCGTCGGCATAGTATCTGCGGTAGATGGCGACGCCTTCATCGAGCTTTTCGTCCGGAATACCGTTACGTTGCATGGATTCGCTGATTGCCGGGCCGATGAACCGCTGCAGCTCGTCATCG
>CAVEVJ010000074.1:0-2050 GCA_963619075.1 Acidaminococcaceae bacterium | reverse complement strand
CCCCTGACCCTCTCCATGCCATGGAGATGCGCTACCAGCTGCGCCATAGCCCCGTTATTTGCCGTGCAAACTTTGAACAATATTTAACGTTTGCACGGCTTAAGCAAATCGGCGTGTCGCTTATTGGAGCTAGTTTGACGAACCGGTGCTGCTAGATGTATCGGAGCTCGTGGAATCAGATGAATCTCCCGAACTTGTGGAATCACTCGACGTTCCAGACCCGTCCGCACTCGTGGAATCGCCGGTTGAATCGCTTCCGGAAGACCCGCCGCTTTGGCTCGTGGAATCGTTCGTGGACGTTCCCGTACTGTCGTTCGAAGTCGAATCACTCTTCGTATTGGAAGAGCTGCTGTTACCGGAGGTACTGCTCGAGGTGCCGTTTGAAGTACCGGAGTTCGTCGATCCGCTGGTTCCGGATTGTCCGGTTTGTCCAGATTGGCTGCTGTCGGACTGTGTACTGTCAGAACCATTCCCATTGGAAGTGGACGGATTCGTCGTGTGTCCGGAAGATGGCAGTTGTTCCTGAGAATCGTTCCCCGTGTCGGTATAGGAATGGATGATCCTCTCACGCACTACGGTATCCGTTCCTTTACCGTCCGTAAAAGCGAGAATGAGACCGGCACTTATGGCGACTCCAATCAACGCGCTGACGACTGCGATGACGATCGGCGCATGCTTTCCTTGCAGCCATGTACTGAACCGGCTCCCGCCAGTATTGCGAGCACCGGTTTGGTTGCCTT
Source organism: Acidaminococcaceae bacterium (assembly GCA_963619075.1). GTDB lineage: Bacteria > Actinomycetota > Actinomycetes > Actinomycetales > Bifidobacteriaceae > Bifidobacterium. The sequence goes on along the minus strand of CAVEVJ010000074.1, from coordinate 1,310 downwards.
GCTGAATCTGAGAGTGTTCAGTTCCGGAAATATTACGGGTAGGTTGTACCGAGGATGGCAAAACCATAGTCTCGTCCGTGTCGCTCGTGGAAGAAATGACACGGGTCTCCTCACCAACTGATGCAGTGGCGTTATCGGAAGACGCCGCATCCTCCTTCTTCTCCGAATCGCTGGCAGACGGGAGTGGAACCGCGTTCTGTATCTTTTCCCCCGAAGCCTTCAACACGTTCTTATAGACCTGTGTGGCCACGGCTGATACGATCGAGCCTGCAGCCACACCGATGACCGAACCTGCAATTCCTATCTTCGCGGAAAACAGGAATGACGTCACCGCAGCTAGGGCGCCGGCACAGATGGATGAAACAGATATTCCCTTGAAAAAATTCCTCACATCATCCGACTGTAACCGGTCGCCCTTCATATGGGCTTACGATTCTGTAAAAGCTTGGAAAAGCTCTACATTATGCCAGCTGTGGATTCTCCCACGCCTCGGTGTCCGCAATAGCCGGACCGTGGTTGTAATCCATCAATCGCCATTTCAGCATGCCATCGCTCTCCAATGGAATGAGACGGGCCCAGTGCGCATTACGCATCGACAGAATCGAAATGAAATCCGCGTGGGACTCATCGAATCCCAGCAACGTCTGCAATGTCTGAGAAATCCATGCACCATGAGAGAACACGTACAGGTCCGTATCCGATCCCGCCTTTTCGGACCACTCATGCAATGCGGCAACACCTCGACGTCCGACATCCTCCTTGGGCTCGGCTCCGTACTTGAGTTCTCCCCCGCGGAACTGAGCCCAGGAACGATAATCCTCAGGATAGCGTCGGGCCAACTCGTCGACCGCAATGCCTTCCCATTCTCCGAAACTACGTTCCCTTACATGCGCATCGGGATGCACTTCCAATCCGAGTGGATCCGCGAAGGCGTGCGCAGTGGCACTGGCACGCCCTAAATCGGAACATACGACGATCCGGTTGGGGATGTCGGGACGACGTTCGACGTAAAGCTCCCGCAACGCTGTTGCGGTCTGCCTGACCTGCCATTCGCCCACCTCATCAAGAGGAATATCAATCTGCCCCTGCAAGCGGTGTTGGGCGTTATACGCAGTACGTCCATGACGAACCAGCGTGATGGAATGCACGTGCCTAGGGATATTCCCATCGTGCGCAAGATCGACGTTACGAGGCATGATGTCGCTCCATTCCGAACATGCTTGAATCGCGGGATTTACTGTGCGTCTTCCGAGACATCCTCATCGGAGGTGTTTTCGGCGTGCTCAAGCTGCAGATCGATACTCGGGCTG
>CAVEVJ010000073.1:0-3327 GCA_963619075.1 Acidaminococcaceae bacterium | reverse complement strand
GAATTCGATTGTCTTCGCAGACCGTCCGAACGGCATGCAACGCATCCTGCTGCCGCCAACCGAGTGACATCAGACCTTCAACCACCTGTTCGGAACCAGTGTCTCCGGATTGCGCCGGCTGCGTGTACGCACCTTCAATCTGATTTAGGTCAATTGACCCTTTAAGCTCGAGGATAATCTTCTGCGCGCCCTTCTTACCCAAGCCCGGAGCTTTGGCCAAAGCCGTGGCATCACCGTCCGCGACGGCCCTGGCCAAACGGTCGGGAGGAAGCGTCGAAAGCAGCGACAAGGCCACCTTCGGACCGACGCCACTGACTTTCTGCAACTGCAGAAACATGCGTTTTGATGCCAACGTGGAGAATCCGAACAACGTTACGGCGTCTTGGGAAACGCTCAAGGACGTATACACCTTGACATCCTGTCCGGCATGCAGGGCGGCAAGATCGGCGGATGGCATCCTGGTCTCGTACCCGACTCCTCCGACTTCGATGATTGCAGAAACGGCATCGACGCAATCCACGCGACCGCGCAACGAACCTATCATCGCAGACACCTCCTTCGAACATAGCTAGAACATCTGTTCGATAGCCTACATGCCTCTGCGGACGCCTCGTTTATGGGCGGCCTTCTGCGAAGCCTGCGCCCACTGGCGCTGCGCCGCAGTAAGATGCTCCTCGCGTTCCCCTCCCTGCAACGCACCCGCCGGACGCAGAGCATGACAGATAGCGACCGCCAACGCATCAGCGGCATCGGCGGGTTTGGGCAATGTGTTCAACCCCAAAATACGAGATACCATACGTTCCACCTGAATCTTTTCGGCCTTGCCGTTACCGGTGATCGCCAGCTTCGATTCGGTAGGGGTATGCAATGCGACGGGAATGCCACGCTGTGCCGCGGCAAGCATCGCCAAACCAGCGACCTGCGCCGTGCCAAGGACCGTATTGCGGTTTTCCTGAGCGAACACACGTTCTATGGAAACCGTATCCGGAATGAAGCGTTCCATTTTTTCGACCAGACCGTTATAGACGGTCAGCAGACGCAGATCCTGAGATGTTTTCGGATCGGAACGAATCACGTCCACATGAATAAAAGAAAGCCGGCGGTATGCGCCGGCTTCAATCACGCCGACCCCGCAGCGAGTCAGCCCGGGATCGACGCCAAGAATGATCACTCTTGACTACTCCTCGTCAAGCTGGGCCATGACCTCATCGGAAGCGGTCCAGTTGGAATAGATGTTCTGAACATCATCCAGGTCATCGAGGTTGTCGATGAGCTTGGAGACCTTCTGGGCATCCTCAAGGGTCAGTTCCACCTCGTTCTTCGGCATCATGATCAGATCTGCGGAATCATAGTCGTATCCGGCATCCTGCAGAGCCTTACGAACATCGATCATCTCGGACGGACCGGTGATGACGGTGAACACGTCACCATCCTCGGTAACGTCTTCGGCGCCGGCTTCGGCAGCCTTTTCAAACAGATCGTCGAAATCGACGCCTTCGGCCGGAACGATGATCTGTCCTTTGCGCTCGAAGTTGAAGCTCACGGAACCGGAGGTAGCCAGGGATCCATTGCCCTTGGTCAAGGTGGAGCGCACTTCGGCGGCCGCACGGTTGCGGTTGTCGGTGAGGCATTCGATGATCAGGCCAACACCGGCAGGAGCGTAACCTTCGTAAACGATGTCCTCGTAGTTGGCACCGCCGGCCTCTTCACCGGAACCACGCTTGACGGCGCGCTTGATGTTGTCGGCCGGCATGGAAGCCTTCTTGGCCTTGTAGATGGCGTCATACAGCGACGGGTTACCATCAGGATCGCCACCGCCCATACGCGCTGCGATTTCGATGTTCTTAATCAGCTTGGCGAACAGCTTGCCGCGCTTTGCGTCGATGGCGGCCTTCTTGTGCTTGGTGGTCGCCCACTTGGAATGACCTGACATAATGCTCCTAGGCAGGTTGCGGATATTTCAAACGAAACGATTCTAGAGCGATTCTAAGACAAAACAACGCGGATATCACCGAAAATCTCGATTTCGGTTTCCCCGTAGGTCTGCCGATCAAGGTTCGCGATCCCGTCAACGGTTTGCGACCGACTCGGATTCGACACACATTTGCCGTCGCGCCTCAAGAATTCTCTGGAATACCGTAATGATTCCGAGGACGGCCAGCAGCACCATAGCCACGGCAAGACAGATACCTTGATGTGTCAATCCGGCAAGGGCCATCCCCACGAGAATGATGACTAACCGGTCGGCACGGGTGGCAATGCCGTTCTTGACTTCAAAACCGACGGATTCTGCACGCGCCCTGGCATAGGATGTGACAAACGACGTCATGATTGAGATCAACGCGGCGGACATTCCGACAATGCCGACATAATCCGGAGAAGCGCAGTCCGTAAGGTCGTACCACCAATCGTTGTGCATCATGAAGAAAACGATCACCCCCGTCAGAATGGACCAATCCGCGATACGATCGAGGGTCGAGTCGAGGAAAGCCCCGAATTCAGTGCCGCCAGTGGTAAGCTGCGCGACCGACCCATCCAAGGAATCAGCCAATACAAGCAACGTCAAAACAACCGCCCCTCCGAACAGCCATCCGGTAAGGCCAGTGACCATAGCCGCCACAATCGTGCCGATGGAACCAATCACCGTGACCATATTTGCGGTAAGTCCCATTGCCACCAAGAATCTGGCTATGGGATCGATGAGTTTTTTAAATGGTGCCCTCAAATGCTCAAGCATGCGTCCGCACTCCCCGTCGATTCGAATCCTTCAATATACGTAATACATGGAAAAGAGCGGCATACGAACAACTTCCACGTTCGTATGCCGCTCTTCCTCAATCCTGCGCCGTCGACACCGGTCAGTCGGCAATGGCCGCCCTGAAATCGTCGGCGCTGTTGACCTGCACGCGCTTCTGCAGCACGGTCATGATCTGGGTCTTGGCATCATCCACCGGCACACCGTTGAGCTGGCTGCCATCACGGAAACGGAAGCTCACGGCATTGTTGTTCATATCTTCCTCACCGACGATGAGGATGAACGGCACCTTGGACTTGGACGCGTTACGAATCTTCTTGCCGAAACGGTCGTCGGACATGTCAATCTCGCAGCGGACGGTCTCTTCCTCCAAGCTGGCGATGAACTGCTGAAGATGCGGCGCGAATTCGTCCGCAACCGGCACGCCGAGCACCTGCACGGGGGCGAGCCACGCCGGGAAGGCTCCCGCATAGTGCTCGAGCAGAACCGCGAAGAAACGCTCGAGGGAACCGAACAGGGCGCGGTGAATCATCACCGGACGCTGGTGGGTTCCGTCCGCGGCGATGTATTCA
>CAVEVJ010000072.1:0-2691 GCA_963619075.1 Acidaminococcaceae bacterium | reverse complement strand
GGCCAAGCTCGTGTGCATCCCGACTTCCTCCGGCACCGGTTCCGAAGTCACCCCGTTCGCAGTGATCACCGACCACAAGACCGGATACAAGTACCCGATCACCGACTACGCCCTGACCCCGTCCGTGGCCATCGTCGATCCGGTCCTGGCCCGCACCCAGCCGCGCAAGCTGGCATCCGACGCAGGCTTCGATGCCCTGACCCACTCCTTCGAGGCCTACGTTTCCGTGTATGCCAACGACTTCACCGACGGCATGGCCCTGCATGCGGCAAAGCTCATCTGGGACAACCTGGCCGAATCCGTCAACGGCGAGCCGGGCGAAGGCAAGACCAAGGCCCAGGAGAAGATGCACAACGCCGCAACCATGGCCGGCATGGCCTTCGGATCCGCATTCCTCGGCATGTGCCACGGCATGGCCCACACCATCGGCGCCCTGTGCCACGTGGCCCACGGCCGTACCAACTCCATCCTGCTGCCGTACGTGATCCGTTACAACGGCTCCATTCCGGAAGAGCCGACCAGCTGGCCGAAGTACAACAAGTACATCGCTCCGGAACGCTACCAGGAGATCGCCAAGAACCTCGGCGTCGACCCGGGCAAGACCCCGGCCGAAGGCGTGGAGAACCTGGCCAAGGCCGTCGAGGACTACCGCGACAACAAGCTCGGCATGAACAAGAGCTTCCAGGAATGCGGAGTTGACGAGGATTACTTCTGGTCCGTCCTCGAGCAGATCGGCATGCGTGCGTACGAGGATCAGTGCGCGCCGGCGAACCCGCGTATCCCGCAGATCGAGGATATGAAGGACATCGCCATCGCAGCCTACTACGGCGTCAGCCAGGAGGAAGGCCACAAGCTGCGCGTCCAGCGCCAGGGCGAGGCCGCCACTGAGGAGGCCTCCGAGCGCGCGTGAGGTTCGCGTGAACCTAGCCCATATACAAGGTGCGTCGCGTCTGCGTAATATGCGCCCGTATATGAGGAGCGGTTCGTAAGGAGCCCGGTCGGGAATGTTTCCGGCCGGGCTCCTTGCCGTTTGTATGGCTTCAAGCGCGATAGGTCTAGAAATGGTCTAGATTTCACTGGTGTTTTTTCGTATCGTGGCTGCATGAGCGAAATTACGAATCAACGATCTCGGCAATCTCGAAGAAAGGGATGGGCGCGGGGCTGGCTTCCTGGTCAGCCGGGCGCGTTGGTGATGGCGCTTTCGCCGGCTGTGGCAGGCATCGTGCTGGCTTGGACGCAGGCGGGATTCTCTTGGACGCCGTGGTGGCTGTTGCTCTGCTGGCTGCTGTGTTATTGCGTGCAGTTCTCCGCCGCGCGTTGGTTCAAATCGCATTGCGCCCGACGTTGGATGAAGCAGCCGCTGGCGTATTGCATTGCGCTCTGTCTGATCGGTCTGCCGTTTGTGGCGCTGCATCCGGGGATTCTTGTTTGGGCTCCACCGTTTGCGATTCTTGCGGTGGTCTCGTTCTACGCTTCATGGATTCGTAAGGAACGTTCGCTGTGGTCGAACGCCGTTGCCGTGCTGGCCGCCTGTCTGATGCCGATATTGACGTTCTGCTATGGCGTGGATTCCCCTCGCGTTCCATATCTCACCGTATCGGGAACGTCGTTGTTCCTGATGTTCTTCATGGTGCAGTTCGGCTCGGTGCTGTTTGTGAAGACGATGATTCGGGAGCGGGGCAGATGGCAGTACGTCGTGGCCTCCTGGATTTGGCATGCCGCGATGCTGTCATGGTGGATCATCGCCGGCGACGGATATATGGTCGCATTGTCGGCGATATTGCTAATACGTGCCGTTGCGTTGCCTGTGGCCGTGGCTCGCGGGCATGTGGTCAAACCATTGGTCGTAGGCATGACGGAATTCGTGACGAGCATCGCCGCGCTGGCATTCGGCGTTGCCGCTTTGATCTGACGATATACGGCGACACGCGCGGAATTACTTATGTTCGCACCTGATGCTTAAATAAAGAAGTTGCCTGATTTTAGGGCTCGCAAATTGGAATTAAAAAAGCGAGCGCGGCACGGAACGTCACTTGGGTGATGGGCTGGATGGCTGCGCACTGATGTGGTATGGCCACGGAACTTCCACGGTTCCGGGGGTCTTCTGCGCCGGTGCCCTTTGATAAAGCAGGCTGGTAAACAGTAACTAACGAATCGCTAGAAAGGGCGGAAGGCAATGGCGGGACAGAAAATCCGCATCAGGCTTAAGTCCTATGACCATGAGGTCATCGACCAATCGGCGAAGAAGATCGTCGAAACGGTGACGAACGCGGGTGCAACTGTGGTTGGCCCGGTTCCGCTCCCGACCGAGAAGAACGTGTTTGTTGTTATCCGTTCTCCTCACAAGTACAAGGATTCTCGCGAGCATTTCGAGATGCGCACTCATAAGCGTCTCATCGACATTGTGGACCCGACCCCGAAGGCCGTGGACTCCCTCATGCACATTGATCTGCCCGCTGATGTGAACATCGAGATTAAGCTGTAAGGGAGGAGGGAACCATTATGTCTAATCGCACCGCACTGCTGGGCAAGAAGCTCGGCATGACTCAGGTCTGGGACGAGAACGGTTTCTTCGTTCCTGTGACCCTCGTTGACGTCTCCACCAACGTGGTGACCGCTGTCAAGTCCGAAGAATCCGACGGCTACAAGGCCGTCCAGCTTGGCTACGGCCAGGTTGACCCGACCAAGGTG
>CAVEVJ010000071.1:0-2018 GCA_963619075.1 Acidaminococcaceae bacterium | reverse complement strand
CCTTCCCGTCGACGGCGTCTATGCCGGCTGGCTGATTGACCTGGGTACCGCGAAACCGCAGGAAGACAGGCCGGCCGAGGGAATCGGACAGCCGTATGACGCTTCGTCCGCGCAAGCCCGTATGTCCGAGCACTCGCCGTACCGTTGGCCGGCCGCGATCTCCATCGGCACCAAACCGACCTTCAACGGAAATGAAGCCGAGCGGGTCGTGGAAGCCTACGCCATCGCGGACGATTGGATCGACCTGTATGACCATCAGGTACGTGTGGAATTCGCCGGATTCATCCGTCCTCAGGTCAAATTCGAATCGGCGGACGAACTTGCGGACGAGCTCAAGCGCAACGTTGAGGAAGTGAAGCGACTCACCGCGTGAATCGCATTGCGTAATCACATTGCGTAACGAGGGGCTGTGCGATTTCTTCTTTCGTACGGCCCCTCGTCGTATATAACCCGTGGCGTAAAGGGCGGATGCAGATAAAATGCGGTAATACGCGGGAAATAAGCACGGTAGGGAAGCGGATACGAAACGGCCGCGAACCGACATGCGATTCGCGGCCGTCATTCTATATACGATTGGAAATCACTTCAGCGTGGGAACATCGGTGGTGTATTCGGCGAGCCACTTCTCCTGCAGTTCCTGCAGAGTGCCATCCTCGATCATCTCATTGATGGCCTTGGTCATCTTGTCGGTGAGAGCGGAATCCTTCGGCAGCACGATGCCCATGCCCTGAGGATCCTCGGTATCCGGAATCTGGCCGACAACCTTGCCATCGGTCACCTGTCCGGAAGTAGCCACGTTGACGGCGGCCGGAGTGTCCATGACCAGCGCGTCGATCTGGTTCGCATCAAGCGCCTGAGCGAGCGTTGCGTTGTCGTTGAACGTCTGAATCTTGGAATCAGGAAGCTTTTCCGTTGCGAAATCGTAAGCAAGGGTGCCTACCATCACGCCGATGGTCGCGTCCTTGAAATCAGAGACGGCGGTCGCGGAAGCGTACTTGGAATCGCCGCGGACCACAAGCGCCTGCGTCGGGTTGTAATAGCTCGGGGAGAAGTCGACGGCCTTCTTACGCTCATCGGTGATGCTGAACTGCTGGATGTTCATATCCCAGTCCTTCGCACCCGGTGCGATGGCGGCATCGAACGTGGTGCGGACCCACTTGACCTGGTCCTTGGAATAGCCGAGCTTGTCCGCGACGGCGTACGCCAGGGCGGCCTCGTAGCCTTCACCCTCTTCCGGAGCGTCGTTCAGCACCCAGGGGGTGTAGGAGGGGTCGCCCGTGGCGATGGTGAGGGTATCGGAGGTGACGGTCTCCTGGGAGGAATCAGCGGAATCAGAGGAACCGGTGGAGCCGCAGCCCGCGGTGAATGCCAGGGCGATGGTCGTCAGCAGTGCGGCTCCGCTACGGAGAAAACGTGATGAACGGAAAGACATGGGCCTCTCTTTTCTCTTGAATGTCTTGCCCAACCATTCCAACACATTCATGAAAAATCAGGATGAAACGTACACAATGCGATATGCATTTTTTCTATAGCCCGTTCGAAGCCGTCCGTAAGTTTTCCGAGGAATCCTTGAAACCGGATTTGTTTGTCCGAACGTCGGCACAGAATCGCGCTTATGGGAAGCAACATCACAGTGGCGGTGGAATGCGCGCTCGCCAAAGAGACCAAACCGTTCATCGACCGTATGAACAATGTGGAGCATGAGCGGCGCAGCGGCGTCGATATAGCCATGGGGGAGTATCAGGGGGTTCGTCTGGTAGTCGGCGAAGGTGGCATGGGCACGGTCAGCGCCGGTGCCGCAGCACAGCTGCTTATTGACCGATATGAGCCTGATTATCTGATTTTCAGCGGCATCGCAGGCGGATTGAATCCGGGATTGCGCGTCGGCGATATCGTCCTTGGCGGCCAGTTGCATTATTTGGAGACCAATACGCCGATCATCGCGGAATGCGCTCCCTGGCTGGAACATTTCACTTCCGACGTCGAGCTGCTGGACATCGCTCTTGCCGTGATGAAGG
>CAVEVJ010000070.1:0-3319 GCA_963619075.1 Acidaminococcaceae bacterium | reverse complement strand
ATCTCCACACCGAATTGATCCATGCGGTCCGGGACGGCTCCCTCATTGACGACATGCTGGTGGAGTTCCCCGATCCGTGAAGCCTCATCATCCTGACTTGAGAGAATCGCTATGACATCATGCGTCTGATCCAACGCACGTCGTGCCACTTCACGCAGTTGCGGCAAGCCCATTGAGTCCCCCTGCGAAGGATTCTCCGACATGAGTTTATCGATACTCATCATAAGATATGACAAATCATTGGTCGTTGCATCATGCAACCGTGCCGCCAAATCCAACGATTTTGCCCTGTTGCGAGCTTCCGATTCTCTCTGACCTTCCCGATGATGCCAGTTCAGCAACAACCCGATTCCGAGGCACGTCAGTGATGGCATCATGATCCAAGGCAACACGGACGTCATCCCTTTTAGATTCAGACGATCCGACAGCCCATGCTGCCATACCAGTTGCGCCGTACGGGATGCGGTCACGACGATTGCCAATGCAATGCCGCACCATGTACGTTGATACGAAAGAACAATCAGCGGCTCAGCAATCACCACGCTCACCGACATGGGCAAATCCACAGGCATCGGAAATATCGCACACCATGCGATTCCCACCATGATATTACCGTCGAATGGGCATACCGCGCAGACCAACAACAGGATGGTGAACAACAGACCTATCCAGAGAGTTCGATCATCCTGAACCGGACCAGTATACGACTCGATGATCGTGTCGGCGGACACGCAAAAAGCACATGTCAACGCCACAAGTTTTTCGCCACTCCAAGAGTGTCCGGAATGGCGGAGTCTCTGTTTGAGGAAACGACTGATATTACAAAACATGGTATCGTTCGCAATAATCAAGAAGCTCGCCGCGCTTGGTCACCCCTATCTTACGCATGGCGCGTTTTACATAGCTATATACCGTTTCAACACCAATTCCCAAGTGTTGCGCAATTTCAGCAGTCGGCACATGATGTGCATAGAGACGCAATACGGCCAGTTCTCGTTCCGAAAAAGGTATGGCTCCGCAGGTTTTCTTCCGCACGTCATCCACCATATGCAACGCCTCTTCGAGATCAAGCAAACCCAGACCGTGGGGATATGTCTCCCCATCAGACACCGCTCCGACCGCTTCGCATATGGTCGACGCGAAATCCCTTTTCGATACCAATCCCTGTGCCCCGCAACGCACAATGTCGTCGCCGTACATTGCCGGATCATACGAAGTGGCAATAATGACGCCAATACGCAAATTTCGTTGCCGAATGCGTTCCGTCAGTTGCACTCCATTCAGCCCGTTCATCATGAGATCGCAAATGAGGATGTCAGGCTTGCATTGATTGAACAAGCATCGTTCCAAGGCAAGACTCGGATTATCCGTAACCCATAGCATGCGCGCTTTGGGAATGGCTCTGCCAATCAGCAGAGCCATCATCTGTGCGGAGCAGCTATCGTTGTCCACCAGAGCAAGTTGAACTAGACGCTCATTTTTCATAGGCACCCCCAAAGTTGCCTCTGCCGAAGACGATTGTACCACTGTGACGATTCCCGTCACATGGACTTCGCATCCTCTTCTCTGTCATCTTATTGTGTTCATACGGCGAAGAGGCCGAACGCAACACAAGAAGGAGCGATCATGATCGCAAAGAAAATTACCGGAAGCATCCATTATCTGTGGGGCGGATGCGGAGACGTCTACTCCAATTTTCTCCACGATTAAGGACATATCATGCATTGGACTTATAGGGTCGCCAGCATATTGACTGTGGCGCTCATCATCCTCACAGCGGGCTTCTATGCGCAAAACAGCGAGGAAACCTACCCTTCCGGCCCCAGCTACGATATCGGAATCTCCGATGCCCATGGTCAGTCCTTATCAACATTGATTGATCTTGCGACAGCCCACCATGTCGCACTTGCAAGAGTTACCTATGAGCCAGACGGTCATGGCAGCACCAGTCGTGTAATCTCCATTTTCGGCTCATTGGATAGTAAAAGCGGCATACACATAGACTCGCCCTACCCGGATTATGGATTCGGTCTACGCACACGGGTGCAACGTGGAGATGAATTCACCGATCCATTGGGACGATGGCTTCTGTACGGCTCGCCACAGGAAACCGCTTCCGTAGCCCAATCCATACTGGACCATGGATTTGAACTGAACAAATCAAACCCCGTCGGCGTCGCACGGATTACCGGTCAGTTCTTTCTCGATTTCATCGCTCAAATCGTATTCGTCGGACTTGCCGTAATGTTCGTATCCGGTGCGCTTTCTACATCAGTAGCTTCACGTGCATGCGCGGTACAGGCCCTGCACGGTGTGGGAACCACCGGCATCATCATACGTCAGTTTCTACGACATGCATTGTTTTTCATCATCTGCACCTGTGTCGGATGGACGATTTGGATCGTCGTCGGCGCAATCTTCTGGTCTTTCACATCTTCCTTCGGATTCGCAGGCCAAGTATTTCTCTCCATCATCGTCGTCGCAACATGCATGGCACTGGTTGCGTTGATATTGGCGATTATTCTGGTTCGCATACTGGTGCCGTCCACACTCAAGCTGATTCAGGGGAAGCGACCACTGCGTTTTCTCATGGCATCCGGTTGTGTCATGGCGATTATCGTGCTCAGCATTAGTTCCGCCAGCCTCAATGTTGCAAACTTCAAATGGCATCAGGCCAAAATGACGAAAACCACATTGGAGCATCAATTGTCCTCCAGCAATGCCTTCCAATTGCAGCTGTGGTATACCAGCGACCAAAACCGGTCACAATATATGCCTTCATGGAATGCCTTCATGGAACATGCGGCCCAATCAGGACATACGCGATTCGCCTCGCTTCAGTTGGCATGCACATGGGTGGATCGCTCGGAAAATTATCTACCATCATGCATCTTCATGGATTCTCGCACGGCGCAACGTCAGCATCTTATGCAAAGCAGCGCCGCAACGTCACGAATCAGCGTAATTGTGCCTGCGGATGGGCAATGGGACAGTGAGCTCATCACCGACAACGTACTTCGCGCATATTCATTCGAACAGAGCCTAGCAGCAAAAGAAGGAAAGAACCTGCCTGTCATCAATCGCACGGATATCTCCGTCGAAACCAGGTTGAACGGCAATGTTCCTTCAGCATTTAACGCATCCTCCGATGACGATGACCTTTCCCCCGTTCCTGTTATCGTCATCGATCCATCGCTGCTTTCCGGCGATACCACAACATCAATGGTGTCCACCGGCGGTATGGTCTTCGACTACGACTCACGCCATCAGCTGCTCGAAATTCTGCAGAAGGATGGTGTCGCGCCTCTAGTGGCCTCAG
>CAVEVJ010000069.1:0-5552 GCA_963619075.1 Acidaminococcaceae bacterium | reverse complement strand
TTCACGGTACCGTGATCTTCCTCGGAGGCCCGCTCTTCTTCATGTCTGAGCTGCGGGAGGCGTTCCATCGTGCGTTGGAAGGCAAGGTCGACGAATTCATCGTGCCGACCGACGCCCATCTGTACGTGGCGTTCGGATCGGCCTTGCTTGCGGGCGAACCCGATCAGCTGGAGGACGGCGGCGACTTCGAGGCACGTACCTGCGAAGACATCCTTTCCAGTCTTGAGGCCCTTAAGAATCTGCCGGCGAACACACCGACCATGCCTCCGCTGTTCCCCACGGAAGTCGATCGCGAGGCATTCAACGAGCGCCACCATCGCGAACATGTGCGCATCGGCACGCTGGAAGGCGCGCAAGGACCGCACTTCCTGGGAATCGACGCGGGTTCCACCACCATCAAGGCGACATTGGTGAACGACGACCGTGAAATCGTATGGTCGTCATACGCGACCAACGAGGGAAGCCCGCTTACTGCCGCGATCAACATCGTACGGAAGATCCAGAACGAGCTGCCGGAAGACGCGTGGATCGCACGATCGTGCGCCACCGGCTACGGCGAAGGCCTGATCACGACCGGACTGCACCTCGACGAAGGCGTGGTCGAGACCATGGCCCACTACCGCGGAGCGGAAATGGTGTCTCCCGGCGTGACCGCCGTCATCGACATCGGCGGTCAGGATATGAAGTATCTTGCGATCTCCGATGGTGTCATCGATTCGATCGCGGTGAACGAAGCCTGTTCCTCCGGTTGCGGATCGTTCCTGCAGACGTTCGCCCAGTCCATGGGATTGACCATTCAGGAATTCACGCAGGCCGCGCTCAACTCCACACATCCGGTGGACCTGGGGTCTCGTTGCACCGTGTTCATGAACTCCTCCGTCAAGCAGGCGCAGAAGGAAGGCGCCTCGATGGAAGACATCGCGGCCGGCCTGTGCTACTCCGTGGTGCGCAACGCCTTGTACAAGGTCATCAAACTGCGTGACTCCGGCGAACTCGGAGACACTGTGGTGGTCCAGGGCGGCACCTTCCTCAACGATGCCGTGCTGAGAGCCTTCGAACTGCTGACCGAGCGTGAGGTGACCCGACCGAACATCGCCGGTCTTATGGGTGCGTACGGTGCCGCGCTTACCGCGCGCATGCACTATGCCGATATTGCCGACGAGCTGGACGAAGCGGGCGAAACCGCCTCAAAACAGGTCGAGATCGCAGGAGTCGCACACACCGCGTCGAACATCGTGTCCGGCAGCGAACTCGACAACCTGTCCATGACTTCGGAACGAGACGTGTGTAAGCTGTGCCAGAACCACTGCAAGCTCACCATCACCACGTTCCAGGACGGATCCCGTTACGTTACCGGCAACCGTTGCGAACGCGGCGGCGATTCCAAGAAGCAGCGTTCCGACCGTCCCAACCTGTACGACTACAAGTACAAGCGTTGCTTCGCATACCGCAGGCTTACCGACAAGAAAGCCACCCGTGGTGAAATCGGCATTCCGCGCGTGCTCAACATATACGAGAACTATCCGTTCTGGTTCACCCTACTGACGTCCCTCGGATTCAAGGTGATGATCTCCGGACGAAGCTCGCACGAACTGTTCGAAACCGGCATCGAATCAATCGCATCCGAAAACATCTGCTATCCGGCCAAACTCGTGCACGGCCACATCAAGTGGCTGCTCGACAAGGGCGTGAAGAACATCTTCTACCCGTGCGTCTCCTATGAGGAGGACCTCGTTCCCAACACTGACAACCACTACAACTGCCCGGTGGTGGCCAACTACCCGGTGGTCATCGGCGCGAACATGCCCGAACTGCGCGAGGAAGGCGTGCGCTACATGCGTCCGTACTTCAACATGGCCAACCATGAACTCATGGTGGACCGCATCGTCGAAGAATTCGCGTGGGCCAACGTGAGCCGTGAGGAAGCCGAGACCGCGGTCAAAGCGGCATACGCCGAAAACGAAGTGTTCAAGCACGACGTGCAGATGGAAGGCCTGAAGGCGCTCGCCTATATGAAGGAGCACGACTGCAAGGGCATCGTGCTGGCCGGACGCCCGTACCACATCGATCCGGAAGTGAACCACGGTATTCCCGAGACAATCTGCTCGCTGGGCATGGTGGTGCTTTCCGAGGATTCGATCAGCGAACTGCAGCCGGGCGAAAAGCTCGACCTGAGCGAATTCCTTTCCGAAGGCGAGGAGGATCCGCGTAAGAAGAACGCGAACGGATTCCGCCATGTCGAAGACCGTAAGGTGACCAAAATGCCGTTGCGCGTCACCAACCAGTGGGCCTACCATGCACGCTTGTATGCGGCGGCGAACTTCGTGGCATCGTACCCGGGCCTCGAACTCGTGCAGCTGAACTCCTTCGGCTGCGGCCTCGACGCCATCACCACCGACCAGGTCAGCGAGATCCTCGCCGACAAGGCCGACGTGTACACCATGCTGAAAATAGACGAGGTCTCGAACCTTGGCGCGGCGAAGATCCGACTCCGTTCGCTCAAGGCCGCAATCGAGGAACGCGAACGCAACAACAAGACCAACGTCGTCATCGAAACGTCCGAGCCTGCCGAAGCGCAAACCGTGCCGAACAAGAAGGGCGAATTCCGCAAGACCGGCTCCGCTGCGCCGACTCCGGGCCGCCAGGTCATGCTCGACACGGTCATGAAAGCCAATCCGAAGCTTACGGAGGCGGTCAAGAACGCTTCCAAGCGCGCCGCGGAAAACGGCATCGGAGAGACAGGCGAAGGCAAGAAATCGCATAATTCCGCAACCATGTCGAAGTATGCGAATCGTGTTCCGTTCGGCAAGGACATGAAGGATTACACCATCGTGGCCCCGCAGATGAGCCCGATCCACTTCTCTCTGGTGGAATCCGTGATTCGTTCCGGCGGATACAAGTTCGACATTCTCAAGCATGCCAGCCGCGAAAACGTGGAAACCGGTCTGAAATACGTGAACAACGACGCCTGCTATCCGGCGATCATGGTCATCGGCCAGCTTGTGGATGCGATTCTGGACGGCACGTATGATCCGGACCATACCGCGCTCGCCATCACGCAGACCGGCGGCATGTGCCGAGCCACCAACTATTTCGGCCTGATTCGCAAAGCGCTGGTGGATGCCGGTTATCCGCAGATTCCCGTCATCGCGATTTCCACGCAGGGAATCGAGGAGAACCCCGGCTTCACCGCCACCCCAACACTGCTGCACCGCGCGGTCAAGGCACTGATCATCGGCGATTTGCTGATGAAATGCCTGTACCGCGTGCGCCCGTACGAGGTTGCACAAGGCAGTGCGAACAAGCTGTATGAGACGTGGGACACCATTGTGCGCGAGACGCTCGAACATCATGGCTATTCCAAGACCGCGCGCAAGTTCATCGGCAAGGGCTACCTGCCGTATCCGACGCTGGTCAAGGAGATCGTCAAGTCGTTCGACGCGCTGCCGCTGAAGGACGAGCCGCGCAAGGTGCGCGTGGGCGTGGTCGGCGAGATTCTCGTCAAATACCAGCCGGACGCCAACAACCATGTGGTCGACGTCATCGAATCGCAGGATTGTGAGGCGGTGGTGCCTGGCATCATGGAATTCATGACCACCCGTCCGTACATTTCCGATTGGAACGAGCATTATCTCGGTACCGGTGGCAGCAAGCTCGGTTATGCGCTGATGCGCAAAGGACTTGATCTGTACAACGCGCCGGTGCGCAAGGCGATCGATTCGGCCGGCGGCAAGTTCTCGCAGGACCAGCCGATGCAGGAATTGGTCAGGAAGGCCGATGAAGTGACATCCGTCGGCGTGCAGGCCGGCGAAGGATGGCTGTTGACGGCCGAGATTCTTGAACTCATCGAGTCCGGATGCCCGAATGTGATCTGCGCGCAGCCGTTCGCCTGCCTGCCGAACCATGTGACGGGCCGTGGCATGTTCGGTAAGATTCGTCGACTGTATCCGGAAGCCAACATCGTGTCGATCGATTACGATCCGGGCGCTTCCGAAGCCAACCAGCTCAACCGCATCAAGCTGATGATTTCAGCGGCCAAGAAGGCTCATAAGGCTCGCCAGACCGAGACTGCCGCTTGAAAGCAGACGGACGGAGGATCTAGTGTTTGAGGTGCGGCTCAGTGGATTTAGATCTGCTGAGCCGCCACTGATTTGAGGGCCGCCATCTGCCGTCAGCAGGCCGCAAAATAGAGTGTTATCGATTTTCCGTATAGCACAACCTGCGTTGCTGACCCGGGTTTCCACTACCATGGCGAACATGACAACGCCAAGAATCAGTTACGCGCATCTGCTGACCGAGCCGAATCCGAAGCATGTGGAAAGCCTGGTCAAGTTCTTCGAATCGGGCTGCCAGGATCGTGGCACGGGTGGGTTCGGAGTGGAGATAGAGCATCTTCCGGTGCATAACAGCGACGACACTGCCGTGAACTATTACGAGGAAAACGGCGTTGAGGCACTGCTCAACCGTATACGCCCGTATTATGACGAAAGCAAGGAATACTGGGAGAACGGCCGCCTGGTGGGACTGGGCCGTGAGGGTATCTCCGTTTCCCTGGAGCCGGGTGGACAGCTGGAATGCTCGCTTGGCATTCTTGAAAAACCTGAGGATCTGCGTACGCTGTATGGGCGGTTCCGCCGCGAAGTCGATCCCGTGCTGGACGAGCTCGGATTCCGTTTGGTCAACTATGGTTATCAGCCGAAGTCCGGTTACGCGGATATTCCGGTCAATCCGAAGGACCGTTACAAGGCCATGACCGCGTATCTAGGCCGTGTGGGGCAGTTTGGTCCCTGCATGATGCGTTGTTCCGCCTCGACGCAGGTGAGCATTGACTATGTTTCCGAAGCCGATGCGATTTCGAAGTTGCGTTTGGGAACGATCATCGGGCCGATTCTGGCATGGTTCTTCCGCAATACGCCTTATTTTGAGGGCCAGGAGAATCCGTATCCGCTATTGCGCCAGCGCATGTGGGATTATTTGGATTTCCAGCGTACGAACGTTATTCCCGGCCTGTTCGATCCGCGTTTCGGTTGGGAGGACTATGCGGTGGACGTGCTGTCCACGCCGTTGATGTTCGCCGATCTGACGCATACCCCCGAGGCTTTGGCGGTTCCGGGTACTGATTTGCATCATCCGGCGTTCTACGAGAACGCGAATGACGTGTATCCGGATCGCGAGCTTAACGCGTATGAGATCAATCATGTGATTTCCACGCATTTCAACGATGTTCGTTTGAAGAACTTCATTGAATTCCGTCATTGGGATTCGCTGCCCGTCGCACGTGCGGAACGGCTGACCGAAATCATCGGTTCGCTGTTCTATGATTCCGCGAACCGGGAACGTCTGGAAAGCTATTTCGACGGCATCCGTGAAGAGGATGTGCTTGAGGCCAAGGCCAATCTGCAGGCTCGTGGCGCCCAGGCCTCTCCATATGGAAACTCCTTGGAGTTCTGGCAGGAGTTCCTGGGGCTTGAGGGAGTACTGGCCGACGAACCGGGGGATCCGAAGCATCCGAACGTCTTCCAATCCTGAATTCGTAAGAACAAAGCGGGGGT
>CAVEVJ010000068.1:0-3185 GCA_963619075.1 Acidaminococcaceae bacterium | reverse complement strand
TCGAAGATGAGGTCGATGCCGCGCGCAGGCTTGAGGCATGTCTTACACGCTATTCGCAGGATCATCCGGAGAGGCTGGCGCGAGTAATCGCACCAGCCCCGACTGCATTTGCATTACTGTGGTTGCGCGTGATTACCGATCGGCTTCCGTAACCATCGGCGTTCAGGCGGCCAGATCTTCGCGGCGGGCCATGGCCTGCTCGAAGTCCTTGGTGCCGGAGAACACTTCCTGCAGCCACGGGTTCACGTGCTGCTTCTTGGCACGGTACATGATGTAGCCGAAGGCGAGGATGTTGGCCGCGAGCGCGATGAGGGAGATCGTCAGGTTCACGTTCGGATTGTTCACCGACTGCACTGCGAACTTGGATTCATCCTGGAAGGCGGGGAACACCTGCGCGAACATGCACCAGATGGCCAGCGTGTTGGCGCGGTTCTGAATCCAACCGCCCTTGTTCCAGAAGAAGTTGGCCACGGTCGGGGCGAGCAGCAGTGCCAGGCCGCAATACCAGGAGTGGGTGGGCAGGCAGTTGTAGGTGTAGCAGAAGTTCCACAGATCGTAGGCCACGATGAACACCCACGTCATGTCGGGCCAGAGCATGTCCTGCTTCTTCTTGGAAACGTAGATGCCGAACCAGCCGGTCATGCAGGCGATGTTGATGATGCCGGCCACGCCGTTGAACACGTTGTGCCAGCCGCCGTACAGGGTCACGCCTTCGGTGGAGATCCAGGTGGTGTCCCATGCGCGGATGGCGGATTCGAAGTCGGAGACCACGGCGATGAGAATGTTGATGGCCACGATCACGAACGGGAAGCACTTGAACCATTCGGATTTGCCGATGCTGCCCCACTTGTATTTCAGTGCCATGAAGCCGATGCAGCCGGCGGTGGCCGCATACAGCTTCGCGTAATGGAACCAGCTGGTCATGTGCACGTAGGTCGGGTTGCTCAGCGCCCATTCAGCCCCGGCCGCCGCGGCCACGTAGATGGTGATGAAGTAGACGGTCAGGATCGCCGGAACGATCAGGAACGCCACGATTCCGCCGGTTTTGGTTCGACGGGCCAGCTCATTGGCGCCGATCAGGCAGCCGAAAACAAGGAACCAGCCGATCCACTGGTATACGGCGGTGTCGCCATAGACTTGGAACAACATCGTTCATCCTTTCTCTTCTCGCATGATCCGCGAGATGATTCGCGTCACATGTATTCGTTCAGGTGCAGCGTCTGTGCCGCAACCTGCTTGACGACGGAGTCCTTGATGTCGGGATGCAGTCTGATCAGTGAGATCAGGCCGACGATGAGCGTGTAGAAGGTTTCATGCTCATTGGTTATCGGCAGTCCATGCATTTTCTCGAAATCGCGCACGGTGGATGCGCAGATGTATTCGGCGATGCGGTCGGCCGCGCGGTCGATGAACTTGATGTACAGTTCCGCGTTTCCGTCTTCGATCATGCGTTGGCTGAACGGACCATCCTCTTTGATGAGTGACCGGGTGAGCCGTACCACGTCGTCGAGTGCTTTCGAGATGTTGCCTACCTCGCGTTGGGCGTTCCACTCTTCCAGGTGCGATATGACTTCGCCGATGACGTCGTCCAGAACGGCGTCGGCGACTTCGTCTTTGTCTTGGAAATAGTGGTAGAAGAGCGATCGGGTCATGCCGACGCGGCCGGCTATGTCGCTGACCGTGACTTTCGAGAACCCTTTTTCGAGGCAGATCTGGCGTGCCGCGCGCACGATTTGCTGACGACGTGCGTCTCCGACCGTAATCGCTGGCTGCGTGGTTGCGCTCATCGTTCTTCTCCTTCGCGCGAGTGACGTTCTGTGCTTCCGCAACATATTGACACTCCGTCAATCTCTTGACGGAATCAAGTGTAATCCCAGAATTGACACGGTGTCAAATCTCATGCTCCTCTCTTTACGCTCCGTGAGCGAGTCGAGTGGAAGCGTTGGAAAAACAGTCGCTTGCGGAGTGTGCCGTGTCGTATTTAATCGGTAGCCTAGTGACGTTACGGCGGAAGGAAAACACGATGGCATTGGCACTGTACAGAAGGTATCGTCCCGACACGTTCGAAGGCGTGATCGGGCAAGACCAGGTCACCGTTCCGCTGATGCGCGCGCTCGACGAGCACAAGCTCACGCACGCCTACCTGTTCTCCGGCCCGCGAGGATGCGGCAAAACATCGTCCGCGCGTATTCTCGCACGTTGCGTCAACTGCGAGCAGGGCCCCACCTCGCATCCATGTGGCGAGTGCGAGAGCTGCCGCGATCTGGCCACCGGAGGCCCCGGATCGATCGACGTCGTGGAAATCGACGCGGCCTCGCACAACGGCGTCGACGATGCCCGCGAACTGCGCGAACGCGCCGGATTCGCCCCCGCGCGCGACCGCTACAAGATCTTCATCCTCGACGAGGCCCACATGGTCACGCCACAAGGCTTCAACGCGCTGCTGAAAATCGTGGAGGAGCCGCCGGAGCATGTCATGTTCATCTTCGCCACCACCGAACCGGACAAGGTGATCGGAACCATTCGTTCCCGCACCCACCACTATCCGTTCCGTCTTGTGCCGCAGGAGATCATGGGACCGTACCTGGAGCAGGTGTGCGGCAACGAGAACATCGAGCCCGAACAGGGCGTGCTGCGCCTGGCCATGCGTTCCGGCGGCGGCTCCGTGCGCGACACGCTTTCCGTGCTTGACCAGTTGATGGTCGGTGCGGTGGATGGCAGGATCTCCTACGATTCCGCGGTGGCATTGCTGGGCTTCACGCCGGACGCGCTCATAGGGGAGGCCATCGATGCCGTCGCCGACAAAAACGGCGAAGCGTTGTACGGAGTGATTCAGAAAGTCGTCGTCGGAGGATTCGATCCCCGCCGATTCGTGGAGGATCTGCTGTCCCGTGTACGCGACCTGCTGGTGCTTACGTTGGGAGGGACTCGCGCCGAAAGCGTGCTTTCCGATGATGCCGCGGCCGAAAACATGGACGATCTGCGCCGACAGGCATCCTCGCTGGGATTGCCCGCTCTCACGTCCATGGCCGATACGATTAACGCCACGCTGGCCAATATGAACGGCACCATTTCGCCGCGCATGCGATTGGAGCTCCTCGCGGCCCGCCTGCTGGCCGGACGTGAGCAAAACTCCGGTTCCGTTGCCTCCACCGGTGACGCGCCGACTTCCGGTATACCGGTTC
>CAVEVJ010000067.1:0-3496 GCA_963619075.1 Acidaminococcaceae bacterium | reverse complement strand
ACAACAACCTGCTCCTGGGCGGAGGCAAGTCGACGGGACAGCTCCTCGGTGTCGGCACGGAACTGGTCGCGTTCATGCTGCAACGCCGTGAGCTGCTCACCCAAATCAGCCTGGCCGGCGGCCTGAGCGGCCTGAGCCGTAAGCTGATCAACCTGAGCGGACAGACGATCCACCTGATCCTTGAGCTGCTCGTTCTGCGTGGACAACGCGCGGTTGCTTTCCTCGGCCTCGGTAAGCTTGGACGCGGCGGCCTGAGCGGCCTGAGCGGCCTGGTCACCAGCGCCGGCAGCCTGTTCAGAAGCGGATTTCAATGTCGCGTTCTCCTGCTGCAGGGACTGCACCTGAGCGCTAAGCTCGGAAATCTTGGAATTCAGGTCGGCAACATCCGGACCCAGAGCCTGAGTGGACTGACCTCCAGATGCCGCCTGCTTGCCAAGCGTCTCAACGGTCTCGGTTACCTGATCAAGGAAATCGTCGACTTCATCGACATTATAACCTTCCTTGAAACGAACGGTCTGGAAGGTATGCTCCCTAATATCTTTCGGCGTCAACAGAGCCATAAATCTTACACCTCGCTTTGGGCTTGATGCCTTGCTGTGTTGTATCAACTTTCGAATGCTATCACGGAAACCGTTATTTTTACGGAACTAGGGTGTTTCGCCCCTGTTTAGATAAGAGAATCGATGACGATGAGAATGAAGTAAAGCACGATGAACGCAACATCGAAGTAGATCGGCCCCATCGGAATCGGACGTATGTACTGACGCAGCCAACGCAACGGAGGTTCGGTCAACTGATAGACAGCATCGATAATCGAGGCCAGGACTCCCCCCGGACGCCACATCGGAGAGAGAACCGACACCCAGTCGAGGATCATGCGAAGGAACAGCACCAGAATATAGGCATTCACCAGTAGATGAACGATGCTACCAATCATTGTCAGAATCATGTTGCAACACCTTAGCAAGTCAGCATAACAAAGGTTCCCCGCAGGGAGCCTTCATCCATATGCGATGAACCAAGCCAACCGTCAGTCAGCGAACAGATCGTGCGCCGAATTGTTGGACTGCGGCTCCTCGACCTTGATGTTCACCAACGCCGGGGAAAGCAGGAACACGCGCGGAGTGACCCGTTCGATGGAACCACGTACTCCGAACACCACGCCGGCGGAAAAATCCACGATTCGGTATGCCACCGACTCGGCCACTCCGGTCAGATTCAGCACGACCGGAATTCCATCACGCAGCGCGCGTCCGACCAGCTGCGCATCGTCATAGGACTTCGGGTGAATCGTGACGATACGGTTCACCCCTTTGCCGTGAAACGGGTTGGACTGGTCCCTCTGTTCCCTTGACGAGCCCGAAGACGCAGCCGACGAAGTGGACGGCATCGGTGTCACCGAGTGATCAGAATCGAACGACGTCTCCCCGGCATCCGCGTCATCGTTGAAGATATCGTCATCCTCAGTAATGTCGGACATGCCCAAATAGGACATCGCGTTCTTCATAAAACCCGCCATGAATGTTCCTTTCGCGGCCGCGCACCAACCTTAGCGCAGGAAATCCGGAATGTCGAGATCGTCTGCGTCATCGTTCGAAGAGATCACCTCATGCTCGGTGGTCTGATCGAACGAAGGAACGGACGGAGCCGGAGTGGACGGAATGTAGCTGGACAGCGGCTGCACCTGCGGTGCTGCCGGAGTCTGGGTATACTGCGGACGCGTGGTATGCGTCGGGGATGACAAGGCGGACAGAGGCACGGTTTCCTGCACCGGGGCCTTCTTCTCCTCCACTGCCTCTACCGGCTTCTTGGAATTGGCATCGAAGCCGGCTGCGATCACCGTGACTCGTACCTCATCTCCATAAGCGTCATCCAAAGACAGACCCCAAATGATCTGGGCTTCAGGATGAATGGTGTTCTGCACCAGCGTGACCGCTGCCGATGCTTCCTGCAGTTTCAGATCGGTCGGTCCGGCAACGTTGACAAGAGCGCCATGCGCACCTTCGATGCTTTCCTCCAACAGAGGCGAGCTGATGGCGATTTCCGCGGCCTGGGTAGCGCGGTCTTCTCCCCGCGCGGAACCGATGCCGAACAGTGCCGTGCCCGCACCGCGCAGAATCGCGTTGACGTCGTTGAAATCGACGTGAATATACGAATTCGCGTTGATCAGATCGGTGATGCCCTGCACGCCAGCCAGAAGCGCGGTATCGGCGGTCTTGAAAGCTTCCACAATGCCGATGGAACGGTCGGAAAGCTCCAGCAGTCGATCGTTCGGAATGACGATCAGCGCGTCAACTTCCTCACGAAGATTCTCAATACCGAGTTCAGCCTTGCCTGAACGCTGCGGGCCTTCAAAGCTGAACGGTCGGGTTACCACCGCGACGGTCAATGCGCCCTGCTGACGAGCGGCACGAGCCACAATCGGACTCGCACCGGTGCCGGTGCCGCCGCCTTCGCCACAGGTGACGAAGACCATATCGGCTCCCTTGAGCGATTCCTCGATATCGGACTGGTGGTCCTGGGCCGCCTTGGCACCCTTCTCCGGGTCGGCACCCGCGCCAAGACCACGACTGGAGGCGTCGTTCAAAGAAATCTTGATATCGGCGTCAGATCGCATCAAATCCTTCGCGTCGGTATTAATCGCAATGAATTCAACACTTTGAAGACCTTCAGCAATCATGCGATTGACGGCATTGCCGCCGGCTCCACCGACACCAACAACTTTGATATTAGTCTCGTCGTTGAAATTGTCAGTCTGGGCAATCTCGCTCACCATAGTCTCCTGTCACTCACGTTTACACATAACTCTATCGCAGAGGTGCTGATATTACGCGCACTTTTTCACGCGTATGCCGGCGTTTTTCACTTTTTCAACACGCTTGCAGCCAAACAGCCAGTCGATTAGCCGCAGCATGCTTTCCCCCTAAACCCCCGAACATCCCCGGATAGTAGGTGTCAGTAGCTTGCATCCATCGGATCGTCACCGAATAATGTCTGACGTTCGTCATGCGTCGTTTCGCGCGATTCCAGCCATCCGTATGGGAGGTGCACTTTTTTCGCAAAGCGTACACGGCCCCTTGGCTTGTCCACGACGCGTTCGGGGAAACGCACGTCCGGATCGAGTCTATCGATCTCACGATGCACATCCTCAAGATTTTCACATTCCATGAACGCGCGGCGGGTGGAGCCGCCAACCGGAAAGCCTTTGAGGTACCAGGCAACATGCTTTCTCAGGTCATGCACGGCCATGCGCTCGTCGCCATCGTAGAATTCCGTAAGCAGTTCGGCATGACGCTGCACGACGGCGCACACATCGCCCAAGGTCGGATCAATACGTTCTTCGCTACCGGCGAAAGCGTTTTTGATATCGGCGAATAGCCAAGGGCGTCCCTGGCATCCCCTGCCTATCGCGACACCAGCGCAACCGGTCTGCGCGACCATGGCCAGGGCATCGTTCGCACCCCAGATATCGCCATTGCCGAACACAGGAACGTCG
>CAVEVJ010000066.1:0-2684 GCA_963619075.1 Acidaminococcaceae bacterium | reverse complement strand
TCATAGCCGAGGCGGTGGTGTACTCCTCCGAAGGCATGGATCGTTTTCTGAAACATGATTTGCGTTCACTGCCGGGACTTACGCGAATCCAGGTCTTCTCATGCGGAAGACTCGTATTGGACGACCACAACGTTGGCGTGGTCAACCGGTTGCTTGCCTCGTATGGAGAGACGGGATTCATGACCAAGCGGGAGGCGAGCGTCGGCACCGACATACCTGCGCATCGCCTCGATTCACGGTTCGTGCACACGTTCAATGAACTGCAGAAGGACGGCAGGGCCAGCTACGCAGCCTTGGGGGAGAAGTTGGGCGTGACGCACACCGCGATCCGCGGCCGCATCAAGAAACTGCAGGACGCCGGCGTGATGCGCATCATGGCCACGGTCAGTCCTATGCGACTGGGTGGTTTCCGTCAGGCGTTTCTCGGAGTCGGCGTCGATCCGCCATATCAGCTTGATGCCGAAACCCTGCTCGACATCAACGAAGTGACGTATGTGATGAGTGGCGTCGGACTGAACGGCGCGGACTATCTCATCGAAATCATCGCGGACGATGATGAGGATCTCTGGCGCGTGGTCGACGGCTCCATCCGGTCCATTCCCGGAGTACGGCAGACATGGTGGGCGTCCACGGTCAGCGTTGAGAAGGAATCCTACTGGCTCGATCCTCCGCGGGAAGGCGTGTTGCTGGACGACTGACCAAACCTCAGGAGGGCATCATACTCAAGGATGAGATGAAAAATCAGGCCGGCGCATGATGTCGGGAAACGTCAGCGTTCCCTACCTTTGGAGACATATCCGAGGAAAGGAACGATGACATGGATATCAGGGACGCGCTGCAAGCCGACGATACGGCCATTGAGGCCGTGAATCTCGTCAAGGATTACGGCCGTGGCGAAAACGTCGTGCATGCGCTGCGTGACGTGAACGTACGCTTCGAGCGTGGCAGATTCACCGCGATCATGGGACCGTCCGGTTCCGGAAAATCCACGTTGATGCATACTCTGGCGGGGTTGGATTCGGCCAACGGCGGCCACATCATGTTCGATGGCGATGACCTGACGCGATTGAACGACAATCAGCTCACCCTGTTGCGTCGTCATAAAATCGGATTCATCTTCCAAAGCTTCAACCTGCTGCCGATGTTCACCGCGGAACAGAACATCCTCATGCCGCTTACCCTGGCCGGTGAGAAGCCGGACCGGCAATGGCTGGCCCTGTTGGTCGAGACGCTCGGATTGAAGGAACGTCTGCATCATCGGCCAAACGAATTGTCGGGCGGCCAGCAGCAGCGCGTTGCCATCGCGCGCGCCCTGATCACCAAGCCGCAGCTGGTGTTCGCCGATGAGCCAACCGGCAATCTCGACTCCATATCCAGTGCTGAGGTGTTGAGCTTCCTGAAACGTTCCGTCAACGAGCTCGGGCAGACCATCATCATGGTTACGCATGATCCCGTTGCGGCCTCCTATGCCGACCGTGCCATCGTATTCGCGGATGGCCGCATCGTGACTGATGTTGACGATCCAACCGCCGACCAGATGGGTGAGCTGCTGATGAAGGAACGAGAGCTCTCCACGCGGAACGCGTTCAATGCGCGTCACGCCGGCTGACCGGCGCATTACATCGGTTCAAGAATCTGAAGAAGGAACAACGGCAACCATGTGGTCCATCACAATAAAACTCATGCGCAAGACCAGACGCATGCTCATTCCGGCCGGCATTGCCATCATGATCAGCACGGCGTTCATCGCCAGCGCTTTCCTGTTCGGCAACGCCATGAACGATTCGCTTTCCCGCACGGCGACCTCCATGTTCGGCGGCGCGAACTATGCGATAAGTCCCTCCACCGATGAGTTGGACGATCAAGCATTGAATGACGTGTATTCCACGACCGTCGGTGACTTCCACCTCGACCGGATAAACGGCATCGAAGGCGTCAACGGCGTGCGGGTTGAGGTGGAAAGCAGCGTGATCGTCTCCAAAGGAGACAACCACGTCAGCTGCGAGGCCATCTCCACCGCACGAAACAGCAACCTGCTGCCGGTCGCCATCACCGAAGGCAGCCAGCCCACCGACGGCAACGAAGTCGCATTGCCGGGCAACGTCACGAAGCAGCTGGGCGTGAACATCGGCGATACCGTGACGCTGACCTCGCGTTATGCCACCGACGACGAGGGCGGCAAGGTCCAGGTCGAGAACGTGAGGGTGGTCGGCATCACCTCCGATCCCAATGGCGTCTACTCATATTACGGAGGCGCGATCGTGTCCTCCGACGATCTCATCGCACGGATGCAGGGAGTGAGTGACTTCAATTGCGCAGGGGCCACCATGGTCTACCTCGACCTCTCCGAGGACGGCAATACGGTATCCGCGGAAACCATCCACGATGTGAACGGGCTTCTGCCGAAGCATTTCAGCCTCATGTCGCGTCAGGAAGTCAGCAATGCCTACATAAAGGGCGTCGGTGTGGGCGAAACCAGCATCGTCACCATCTTCCTGCTGTGCTTCGGCGCGCTGGCCATGCTCGTAGCGGCACTCGTCATCGCCAACACCTTCCAGGTACTCGTGGCCCAACGTCGCCGCACGCTCGCCCTGTTGCGCACCATCGGCGCGAAGAAAGGGCAGCTGCATGCCTCCGTTCTGCTCGAATCCTGCCTGCTCGGCTTGACCGCATCCATATTGGGC
>CAVEVJ010000065.1:0-6881 GCA_963619075.1 Acidaminococcaceae bacterium | reverse complement strand
GACCAAGATCATCATGGCCGGGTCGGTCAACGGATACCAGGTCACGTTGCGTAACGCGGTCGAGTACAACGGTCGCTTCTACTTCATCGGCACTCAGGTCGGAACCGAGAGCGTTGCGGATGCGGCGACGGGTATCCCTTCGATCTTCGAGGTCAATCCCGAGGACGACTCCTTCCGCACGGTCTACCAGGCGGTCTCCATGGATGAGTACAAGGCCATGCAGGCTGCCTACGTGTTCCCGGTCCCGCGTGCCCTTGCCGTCTACAACGGCTCGCTCGTCGCCTCCGTCACCCAGATGGACGGTGCGCACATCATTTGTTTCACGCCTGACGCCGACGATTACGACGAGGATGGCAATTTCAAGGGCATCAGCGTCAACGGCGATTCCGCTCTGCGCAATCCTGAATTCACCGAGATTGCCGAGCAGACCAAGGAGCTCCTCAACTATCCCGCCTATCACATGTACGACGCCAATTACGGCGGCACGGTCTATCAGATGATTGAGTACAACGGCAAGCTGTATATGGCTATCAACGCGGGTCAGAAGGCCCTGCACTCCACGTTGAACCCCGAGGACGGCACGTACACTGCAGTGGATCCCACCACTCTTGAGGAGACGGGGTGCTACGCGGGCTATGCGATTCTCGAGGGCACGCTCAAGGAAGGCGCTTCTCCTTCCGACCGCGACGCTTGGACCTGGACGCCGATCATCGGCAACACCGCTGACGATCAGTGG
Source organism: Acidaminococcaceae bacterium (assembly GCA_963619075.1). Taxonomy (GTDB): domain Bacteria; phylum Actinomycetota; class Actinomycetes; order Actinomycetales; family Bifidobacteriaceae; genus Bifidobacterium. The sequence continues at coordinate 6,145 of CAVEVJ010000065.1, read as the reverse complement.
GACAACAGCGTCAACTCCGCTGATGAGCATCCGGCGATGTACACCTTCAACATCGACTCGCACCGCTTTGCCGCAGCCATCTGTACGTTGGAGGTCTACAACGGCTACCTCTACATCGGTGATTACAACGATGTGACCCAGGCGACCTACCCGATGCTGAACATGGACTTCATCCACCTGTCCACGGTGCTTTCGCAATCCGTGAACCTGTATCGTATGGATGGCGACCATAACATCGAGCTGGTCGTGGGCGATGCGACCGATGATTTCCCTGATGGCTCCCTCACTGGCTGGGAGAGCGGTTATGGAAGCCGTATCAACCAGTACACCTCGATGACCCAGATTTGGGATACCGACAAGACCGATGACAACGACGGCGTTATGCTCCTTGGCACCCTGGACGAAGGCTCGCTGCTCCGCCCGATGGTCAAGGTCATGAATGGCGACGTGCTCAAGATGAGCAAGGACGAGTGGGCTGAAAAGCTCAACTACGTCAAGGTCTTGGTCCAGCTGCTCCTGCAGAGGAACGTCTCGTTGACCGACGGCACGGCGAGTGTCGACAACAACGACTCCGCGGCTACGACCAATAACGAGACGTTGAGCGCTGAGCAGGAAGTCGCTCAGGCGCTTGCGGCGGCGCAGGCATACGATGCCGCAAACGGTGCTTCCTCGACGTCCGAATCCGCATCCGACGATGCCGCTTCCGGTGACGTCGTGCTGACGGATGAGCAGACCGCATCTCTCGTGGAAGATATCAACAACGGCACCATCGAGCTTCACACGATGGACGGCCAGACCGCTTCCGACGTTCTCTCGCTTGCTTCCGGCATGGGTTCCATCTCCAACTTGGTCGATGCAAGCGGCCAGGAGAACATCGATGCGTTCTATCAGGTCTATAAGGAGCTCGTCGACGCCTATCAGGAGTACATGAGCCAGGGTGACGTGACGATTCCCGATTCGCTCCAGAAGGTCCTCGATCAGGTGCTGAACAAGGATTCCGCAAAGCAGCTCCACGCGCTCTTGACTTGCCTGAATGCAGTCAAGACCTCGGTTGCTGGTTGCGATACCTACGCCATCACGAGCGATTCCAACGGTGGTAACATCAACATCGATACCATTACGCTCGACGGTCTCGGCGACGACTCGAACCAGACGATGCGTAACTTCGCCATCACTGATGACTACGTTGTGTTCATCCCGGGCAACGCCATCCGCGGTGGCTCCGTTTACCGACTCGCCGACTGGCCCGGCAAGACGGACGGCGACGACACACCCGACGACGATAAGAAGTCCGACGATAAGTCCGATGACAAGACCGACGGAAACAATTCCAATACCAACGACAATGCCTCGTCCAACGCGGACTCGTCCAAGTCCGTAGTGGCGAAGACCGGTAGCGCGGTCGCGTTCCTGATGGTCGCGATGTTGGTTGCGCTCGTAGTGGCGGGCGGAATCCGGTTGTTCTCCGTCGTATCCAAGCGGAGCAATCGATAGGATCGAGCCTGAAAAGCGTCGGTTCCGGTAAGGGCTGAGCTTGATGGAATAACTGCGGGAGAGTCGTTTTCGGCTCTCCCGTTTTAAATTGGCATAGGTGAGAGTACTGTAGGCGATGTTGTCCGCTTATGGCGGAATTTGCCAACAATCTTTTCTGAAAGTAAGAGAAGCAATAGAGGAAACTGCAGTGGAAATCACATTCTTTACCAAGCTTGCCGCGGAATTCGTCGGCACTGCCGTGCTGATGATCTTCGGCAACGGCGCAGTGGCGAACGCGGAACTGAAGAACACCAAGGGCCATCATGCCGGCTGGCTGAACATCGCCATGGGCTACGGCTTCGGCGTCATGCTCCCGGTGCTTATGTTCGGCGGCATCTCCGGTGCTCACATCAACCCGGCCATGACCATCGCCCAGGCCGTCAACGGCATGTTCCCGTGGGGCCAGGTTCTGCCGTACATCATCGCTCAGCTGCTCGGCGCCGCGGTCGGCCAGCTCGTCGTGTATGTGACCTATTGGCCGCATTACAAGGACACCGAGGATGCCAACGCCATTCTCGGCACCTTCTGCACCACTGATGCGCACAACGATTACGTCAACTACTTCATCAACGAGTTCTTCGGCACCCTCATGCTGGTTCTCGGCGCGCTGTGCTGCCTTGAAATGCCGTGGGGCAAGGAAGATCATGCTGCCGCGTCCATCGTGGTCGGCTTCATCGTGTGGGGCCTCGTGACCTCCATGGGCGGCCCGACCGGCCCTGGCCTGAACCCCGCGCGTGATTTCATGCCGCGACTGCTGCACGCCATCCTGCCGATTCCGAGCAAGGGCTCCTCTCGCTGGGGCGAGGCATGGATTCCGGTCGTGGCTCCGATCGCGGGCGCCATCGTCGGTGCGTTCCTCTTCCAGACGCTTTTCGCAGGCATCGCCTGATAAGGATTCGGTCGGAAGATGATTTCTGCCTGAACGTATTAAAGGTCCGTGGAACTTGGTGTTCCGCGGACCTTTTGCGTTGCGCAGGCGTTTTGTGGAGATGAGGGTACGGATGGTGCGCGGGTGTTTGCGCAGGTGTGTGAAGTGCCAGCATGTGTCTGATCACAGACCTAAGGCCACTACAGTCCGAAGTATTCGTTGAATCGTTCCGTATCGAGCAATCGGTCGGCGTGGTCTTCGCGCAGTGCGTTCCAACCGGACTTTCGGAACTCGCGCAAAGCCTCATTGGCGCTCATGGGTTGCGGTTCCGCGGATTGCCGGCCTTGCAGTCCCAGCAGCCACGCGCAGTATCCGACGATTTGTTCCGCGGTCGCGCCGTTGTTGCGCAGAATGCCCATGTCGAGCGATCGTTCGCGTTTGGCGAGCCTCTGACCGGCCGAATTGTCGATAAGCGGCAGATGCGTGTATCTCGGTTGAACGGCTGACGCGAATCCCGCTTCCACAAGCTGGGTGCGAATGTATATCTGCAATGCGTTCGACCGCAGCAGATCTCGGCCGCGCACGATATCGTCCACACCCATCGTCAGATCGTCCACGACTACCACCAGCTGGTAGGAGAACAGGCCGTCGGCGCGGCGGACGATCGTATCTCCGATGTCTCGATGCAAATCGAATGTTTGCTGTCCGAAAATCTCGTCGTGGAAAGCAACGGATGCGTGTGCGCCGGAGGGGAGCGCGATGCGCAATGAGTGGCGGTCCGCGCGATCAAGCCGTTCTTGCACCTGTTGCGGCTCATGCGCGGCCAAACGGCGGCAGGTGCCTGGGTAGACCATGAACCGGTCGCCTTCCTGCGGTGCGGATGCCGCACGGATGTCGGCACGCGAGCAGAAGCAGGGATATATCAGCGGAGGATTCCGCCGGTCGTGGGATTCCGCTTGCGGCTCCGTGCAATTCTGCGAAATCGATTCCTGCTGTGTTGAATCCATGGGCGTCGCATCCTGCGGAACGGATGAATTTCGCAGACAGCGCAACGCTGCCTCGTATATCTCGTGACGTGCCGACTGGAAAACGGGCTCGCCGTCCCAATCCAGACCAAGCCAACGCAAGTCGTCCATCATCGTATCGGCAGCTCCTGGAACCACGCGAGGTTCGTCGATGTCCTCTATACGTAGGAATATCTCATCCCCCCGTCCCCGTGCGGACAGCCACGCTCCGAGCATCGCGTAAATATTGCCGATATGCATACGCCCGGAAGGCGTGGGCGCGAAACGACCTGGCATGGATTCTCCTGATACTTAACGGGTAGTTAGATTCATGTTCAGAATTCGGACATTTTGCGTTTCATTATATGGTGAGATGCGATTTTCTGTGGGTTTTCTTGCTTTTGACTGCTACTATGCCCGAGTGCGATTGGATTTGGGGGAAGTCCGACCGCGGTGAAGAACGCAAAAGCGGGATGAAACGGTGGTGGAACATGGCGAGGAAAAAGTTCAGCCAAACAGAGATAGCGTACTTGGAATCTCTTCCGGCGGTGGAGGCCGTTACTGAAAACCGGATTACGTATTCGCGTGATTTCCAGATCAACTGCATGAGCCGGTATCTGCAGGGCGAGCGCCCAAGTGCGATTTTCACATCCGCAGGATTGAGCCCGCTGGTCGTCGGTAAGAAGCGTGTGGAGCGCAACATCGCGCGTTGGAAGTGCGATGACGGCATCATGACCCAGGCGAAGCAGATCAAGGCGCCCGGCATCACGCCGGTGGACACGAAGAGCCACAGGGACGAGATCCAGGAAGGACAGATCCAATCGCTCATCTGCCAGGTGATCGCTTTGCGGGACCGTGTGGGAAGTCTGGAGGAGAAACTTAAGGAGCTTTCCGTCTGAGTGTCTGTTGGACAATCATAAGTAAGGGGGTATGGTGGGTTCTCTCGTATCGGGAAAACACGCGGAAAACTCCAAAAATCTTGTGTTTTTTACTGGCTATCTGCTAAAAATAGGAGGCAGACGGAGTCTTTTGAAGTCCCCCTTCTACTACCGTCTGATATAAGCCCGTACGGTATACCGGTTACTTTATCGCTTCACTTCAAGCCGGTCGTACGGGCTTCTTCATACTCTGGTAACGAAACCCGGTGAAGATTGGTGAAGTTCGAAGACCGGAAAAGTTGGGAACGTTGTTGTGAAGGTGACGCGATGACAGCATATATGGAGCATAAAGACCTCGCCAACGAGGTAATCGACCAAATCCGCGCGCAGCAGATCTCGGATGGCGTGCATCGCGTACTGGACCGTATCCGTGAAGCCGAGGCCTCTGCAGGTCGCGACGAAGGTTCCGCTCGTCTGCTTGCTGCCACGAAAACACGCGACGTGGGAGAGATCATGGCCGCTATCGACGCGGGCGTGCGCATGATCGGCGAAAATCGTCCGCAGGAAGTGACGGCAAAAGCCGAAGGACTTGTGAAGCTGTGCGCGGAACGCGGATACGACCTGGGGGTCGGTGCTGCGGAACCTGCTCAAGACCTGAAAACGCCTCATATCCCGTTCCATCTGATCGGACAGCTGCAAAGCAACAAAATCGGCAAGGTGCTGCCGTACGTCAACACCATCGAATCGGTCGATTCGCTGGAACTGGCCGAAAAAATCGCACGCAGGGCGGTGGTGCGCGGCGCTACCGTAGGAGTGCTGCTGGAAGTCAATGAATCCGGTGAGGCTTCGAAGTCCGGGTGCGATCCGGCCCATGCCATTCGCATCGCGCAGAAAATCGGCACGCTGGACGGTCTTGAACTGCAGGGACTGATGACCATAGGCGCGCACGTGACCGATGAAACCGTTATTCGCAAGGGTTTCGAGCATCTGCGCAAAACCCGCGACCTTATTGCGGCCTCCGGAGAGCCTGGAACGGGCAACTGCCGTGAGCTTTCGATGGGCATGACACACGATATGGAACTCGCCATCGCGGAAGGTTCGACCATCGTGCGGGTGGGAACGGCCATTTTCGGAGAACGCGCGTTCATCTGAACGCTGGGCGGCGTAGACTGACAAGCATGAGAATCGCACGTTTTTCGCATAATGATGTACCGCAGTACGCTTTCGTGCAGACCGACGAAAGCGACGGCAAAGACTATCTCGTGGCGCTTGACGGCTATCCGCTGTCCGGCAAGGCCGTTCAGCCCACCGGTGAGCGCTTTCCAGTCGACGGCGACGGCATTCGCCTGCTCGCGCCGGTGATTCCTTCGAAGGTGTATGGTCTGGCCAAGAATTACGAGGCGCATGCGCAGTTCATGCATGAGGCCGGCCATTCCGACATCAAGCACGCTCCGGAGGATATGGTGATCTTCTCCAAGCCGAGCACGTCGGTGATCGGTCCTGACGATCCGATTGTGATTCCGTCATGCTCGAACGATATGAACTTTGAGCCGGAAGTGGCGTTGGTGATCGGGCGCATCGCCAAGAACGTGCCGGTGGAGAAGGCCATGGACTACGTGCTGGGCTTCACCTGCGTGAACGACGTCACGCTGCGCGATCTGCAGGGATTGGACCCGATGTGGACCCGCGCCAAGGGCTTCGACACCGCATGCCCGCTGGGTCCGTGGATCGTTACCCGCGATGAGCTCGACTGGCGTGACGCGAAGATTTCGTTCTCGCTCAACGGTGAGGATGTGGAGATGGCATCTGGCACCACGGCGAACCTGATTCACGGCATGCCTGAGCAGATTGCCGCGATTTCA
>CAVEVJ010000064.1:0-2703 GCA_963619075.1 Acidaminococcaceae bacterium | reverse complement strand
GAACCGCACCCTGCGAACGGAGCAGATCCGAATCGACACCGAGAATCGACGCCTTGGCATGAATGTCGTATGTGACCGCCGATCCGAGAAACACCTTGGACGCTCCCGGTACGCGCACGAAGGCGTCGGCCAACAGACCTCCGGTAAGGGACTCGGCGGCAGCGATTTTGATATCACGTTCCTGACAATACGCAAGGACCGCCGCCGCCAGTTCATCGCATTGCGATTGCCCGGCGTCGACAGCCCGTGATTCAACCTGATCCATCGATTTCTACTCGGTTTCTCCGGTCGGATGGTCTTCGTTTTCGGAAGTCTTGGCACGATTGCCGAACGTATTGACCAGATACTCCCCTCCGGAGTACAGACACAGTATCAACGCCAGATAGATCGCCGCATACGTGACGGTGTAATAGATGCTCATCCACATTGGAGTGGCCTGGATACCATCGGCCGCGAGACTCCACATGGGCAGCATGAGCATGGCCAAGCCCACGCACTGGCACAGGGTCTTGTACTTGCCGGCTTGGGACGCCGCAATGACTTTGCCGCCCGTGTCAATGACGAAGAAACGCATGACCGTGATACCGATCTCACGGACAAGGAACAACCCGGCGACAACCCATCCCAGAATCGGATTGCCGAACTCATTGAAGATGGCGGCCACGACCAAAGTACCGCAGGTGAGAAGCTTGTCCGCGATCGGATCCATAAGCTTGCCCAGCTCAGTGACCTGGTTGTATTTACGGGCCATCCATCCGTCAAGCTTATCCGTGCAGGCCGCGATGATGAAGATGATCGCCGCGGCCCAACGCATGGCGATGTTGTCCCCGCCCCAAGCGCCAGACTTCACATACAGCACAAGGAACACGATCACAAGAATGATTCGCGAGAAAGTGACCAGATTCGGCGGCGCATTCCAGCCGTCCAACAACGATGATTTACGTTCTTGCTTTTCCATAGTGCCCAACGTTACCCCGATACTTCTACTTGCTGAAGATCCGAAGATTTCCTTTATACGAGATACTCGACTCTTTCGCCCACATCACAATGTTTCGTCAAGACCTCCCTGCTGCGATGCACTCGGTGAAAGCGACGAGGTCTCACCCTTGATGAAGGCAAGAACGGCCGGAAGATCCTGCGGCTGCACCAGCACTTCGCGCGCCTTGGAACCTTCGGAAGGCCCCACCACCCCGCGCGATTCGAGCAGATCCATAAGTCTGCCCGCCTTGGCGAAACCGACACGCAGCTTGCGCTGCAGCATGGATGTGGAACCGAACTGCGAGCTGACCACAAGCTCGGCGGCCTGCAGCAGCACATCCATATCTCCTCCGATGTCTTCATCCGGCTCGATGCTCTTCTTTTCGGCCTCTTTGGCCATCTCCTCTATATCCTCGCGATAATGCGGTTTGCGCTGTGTACGCACGAATTCCACAGCGCGGCGAATCTCGGATTCATCGACCCATGCGCCCTGAACACGGATCGGCTTCGCCTGGCCCATCGGCAGGAACAAGGCGTCACCTTGACCGATCAGCGTCTCGGCACCCGTGGAATCAAGGATGACTCGCGAATCGGTGGCCGAAGACGTAGCGAACGCCAGTCTGGATGGAATGTTGGCCTTGATCAAACCTGTGACCACGTCAACGGACGGACGCTGCGTGGCCAGCACTAGGTGCACGCCTGCGGCTCGCGCCAGCTGGGTGATGCGCTGGATGGAGCTTTCCACATCGTTCTTCGCCACCATCATCAGATCCGCCATCTCGTCAACGACCACAAGAATATACGGGTACGGGACCACTATTCTCTTGGAACCGGCCGGCGCATGCACCTTGCCGGCCCGTACCGCCTCATTGAAATCCTTGATATGACGGAATCCGAAGAATTCAAGATCGCTGTATCGGGCGTCCATTTCCTTGACCACCCACTCGAGCGCCTGCGCGGCCTTCTTGGGATCGGTGATGATCGGCGTGAGCAGATGCGGGATGCCCGCATACGCCGACAATTCCACTCGTTTCGGGTCCACCATGATCATACGGACCTGATCAGGCGTGGATCGCATGATCACGGATGTGAGCATGGAGTTGATGAAGCTCGACTTACCGGAGCCGGTGGCGCCCGCCACCAGAAGGTGCGGCATCTTGGTCAGATCGGCGGTCACGAAGTGGCCTTCTACATCCTTGCCGACACCGGCGAGCATGGGATTCGGATCCTTCATGGCCTTGTCGGAACGCAACACGTCGCCTAACACCACGGTTTCTCGATCGGCATTGGGGATTTCGATGCCGATCGCTGATTTGCCCTCGATCACCGAAAGAATACGCACGTCGGAGCTGGCCACCGCGTATGCGATGTTCTTCTGCAGATTGGTGACCTTCTCGACCTTGACGCCGGGTCCAAGCTCAACCTCATACATGGTCACCGAAGGGCCACGCAGGAACCCTATGACCTTGGCGTCCACATTAAACTGTTGGAACGTGCCCGTCAGTGCACGAATCACACGATCGTTCTCCGGTGTGTGCACGGCATGCGGAGCACCCTTTTTGAGCATGTCGAGATCGGGAAGAGTGTACGGACCTTCGGATATCTCCTGGACAGCGTCCGATTCGCCCGTCATCGGCATGTCGTCGAGGATCTCGCCGGTGGCCGCGTCCACCATGATGGCCTCACCGTTGGAGGTGCCGTCCTCGTCGATGACGGCCCAGGGGT
>CAVEVJ010000063.1:0-2244 GCA_963619075.1 Acidaminococcaceae bacterium | reverse complement strand
TTTCTGATTGTTCTGAGCCTTGCGTCGGGCCGCACGTTCCGCTGCGATATCGGCGGCACGATCCTGAATATCATTGACCTGCACGCCTTCGGAAGGTCGCAAAACAGGAACGGTCAAGCGTCCTTTGCGTTCCTCGCCGATCGTCCACAATCCCATCCGAACGCCGATCTGACGTAGCAACGCGATCTCGTCGCACAGACGACGATTCGCGTAGGCAAGCGCGCGCGGCAGTCGATAGGATGCAATCAGACGGTCGAAATCCTTCATGAAAGCGGTATTGCATTGCGCGATTATCGATTCAAGCTCGTCACGAATGGAAAGATCGTCCCGCAACAGGTCATGCAGCTTCGCGGGAGGCAATTGCGCAGGAGGCAACTGCGCGGCTGATTCCGGTACGACGGAGGAATCATCCGGTACGACGGAGGAATCATCCGGCACGACGGAGAAACCAGGCGCGGAGTCCGTCGAAGAATCCACCGAAGAATCCACCGAAGAATCCGACATGGTAAGAGCGCGAAAAATCGCAAGCAGATCCACGTTCCTACGGCACGCCTTTCCTATACCGTGTTCAAGATCAAGGGATTCAACCCAACGCCAGTCGATCAGCCGGTCATCAGCATTCTTCGGCATCGATGCCGACCATTGCGCAATATCCTGCTTGGCTTCGCTCAGCCAGGTACGATCAATCGTCGATTCGCTCATACCTCAGCATCGTAGCCCACGGACCACGCATACAAGAAAACCGCTACGAAGTCGATTCATTCTATATGCCGCACTATAAACCCATAACCCTTCGCCATATGATTCAGATGAGAATGCCCTTTTGCCGGACTGATCGGCCTTGCCTGAGTATGCAGAATTTTGGGTCAGCGGCCAAAATGTGTGTCTGAAATCAGCTCCTAGCTCTTGTGATGCAAGGGCTTGGGATTCCAAAAGCGGCATGGCCGGGTTTCGAGGTCGGCCAGAACGCGCGTTAAGAACAGGACCAGACGCGTTTGCGGCCGTATGCGTTGCGTCCGTACGCGTGGGGCGGTTTCAAAAGCGGTCGCCCGTAGGTAAGGGAATTCCCTTGTGCCCAGGTGCGGCAAGACGATGAAGAGGAACGGGTCCGCGTCGCACAGCAGGACGCGCCGACCGGTAGGACGTGCCATCCGCACAAAGACAATGTTTGCGGATTTTCGGGCGGCCGTGCGGATTCCCACCAAGCCGTGCGGATTTCTAACGTGCCATGCGGATTTTGACCAAGCCGTGCGGATTTTCTATGGAATGTGTGGATTTTCGACGTACCGTGTTGATTCTGAACCATCCGTGCGGATTCTGAACAGTGTTTGCGGATTTTCGGCAAGTCGTGCGGATTTTCGGCAAGTCGTGCGGATTTTCGGCAAGCCGTGCGGATTGCCCACAGCCCCAAACCGTCTGTGAACGGTCATTTTAGGGCTAAAAATCGTCGATTCCGAGCCCATCCGGCGGGAAAACCCCATAACGAATCCACACAAGTCCTCAAAAATCCGCACGACCAGTCCAAAATCCGCACAGGTCTTCAAGAATCCACACGACCAGTCCAGAATCCGCACGGTTCGTTTTCCTATGTCATGGATCGCACATGGTCCCTTCATGCATCACGCAAAAGATTCGAAGCCGACGGGCATCCCCTGCCCCAACTCCGAGATACGGGCGTATCTCCCGGTTGGGGCCGGCCCAGGCAAGGACCATACCGGCACTCAAAATCACAAATCGTTGGAATTCCGCCGTTCTTGAATCCCACAAAAGAAACGGGACACGATGGAGCACACCCCCTTCCAGCCCCAACCTGCAGAATATGGGCATATCTCCCGGTTGGGGCCGGAACAGAAGCGGACCATTCCGACCTCAAAATCGCAAATCGCCTGAAAACGGCTGTTTCCGAATCATGCGGGAAGAGTGAAGCACGTCACCGAACGACATCTTTCAGACATACTTTTGGTCTATAACCCCGGACGTCGCATGTGCCCATAACAGCCAACGGGGCGCACGCTACATGAGCGCCGCCCCATCTGGTAGGACTCCCGTATAAACCGGAACCTTTTGTTCAATCAAGGATTGAACCCACTTCATACGATCCTATATGTCAAATCATGCATCATGCTTGCCATGAGCGACATGAAAAACAATCCCATATCGCATCTTCAATTCATAGGGGCATCAGAGGTCGAAGCCGAGTTCGGCGGCGGCTTCAGTGGGAACGGGATCCTCGCACCAGAAGTC
>CAVEVJ010000062.1:0-4090 GCA_963619075.1 Acidaminococcaceae bacterium | reverse complement strand
TCCTGCAGCAGATCGGTGTACATGATGATCGAACCAAGGGCGGTATCCTTCAACACCACGACCAGCTGGGTGACGGCGGCCGGAAGCATGGCGATGATGGCCTGGGGAACCTCGACTTCAATCAATGACTGTGTACGGGTCAATCCCAATGCGAGAGACGCCTCACGCTGGCCGTTCGGCAGGTTTCCGACGCCCGAACGAACCAGCTCGGCCACAACCGAACCGTTGTAGATCACCAGAGCGAGCACCACGGCCCAATATGCCGGGCTCGACATGCCCATGAAAGCGAACCAACGCCAGAAGAAGATCATAAGCAGCAGTACGGGAACGGCTCGGGCAAATTCGACGACCGCGCCGGAGACCACACGAGTGATCACGCCCGGCATGACTCGGCCCATACCGAACAGCAGACCGAATACCACGGAACCAACCACCGCGAGCACGGTGGCCTTCACCGTGGCCCACAGGCCCGGCAGATAGAAATCGGTCCACGCTTCGGCATCGAGCGCCGGCTTCCACAAATCCCAGCTGAGCTGGTTTTCGCCATCCGGCGGATTATGCAGACGCATGAGGACCAGCACGATGGCGATCACGAATATGATGCCGGCGATCCAGTTGACGATACGGATGGTCTTTTTGCCCTTCGGGCCCGGCTGATCGAACAGAACGGAACTTCCATTGCTTGCCATGGTGCGTCACCTCCTCACCGCGAGCTTATTGGACAGGTACGTGGTCAGCATGCCGATCGGAATGATCAGAATCACATAGCCGAACGCGAAGATCAGGAAGATCGGAATGATTACGTCGGAACGGTATTCGATCATTTCACTCATCAACGACGAGGTTTCGGTGGCCACGGACGCGGCTGCCGCCACGGTGGAGTTCTTCAACAACGCGATCAGCGTATTGCCCAGAGGCGCCACGGAACCGCGGAAGGCCTGCGGCAGAATGATCTGTGTGGCCGACTGCATGAAACTCAGACCAAGGGCTCGCGACGCTTCGGCCTGGCCAAGCGGTACCGTATTGATGCCGGAACGCAGCGCCTCGCACACGAAGGCCGCGGTATACATGCTCAGACCGGTTACCGCCAGCCAGAAGAAGTTCGTGGTGAACGTGTCGGAAAAGCCGAGTTTGAGCTGCGCATAGACGCCCAGCACCATGAACACCATAATGATGGTCAACGGCAGGTTCTTGAACAGTTCCACGTAGATACCGGACACGGTACGCAGCGAGGATACCGGCGAGATGCGCATCATCACAAGGATGACGCCGAGAATCGTGGAGAACAGCGCCGCCCACAGGGTCAGTTCGATGTTCACCAGGAACGCCGCCAGCACATCGTATTCGCTGAACAAAGAGATGAATGCTTCCATTGCCTACTCCTCCCCCTCGGTCGGCTCCGGCGGATTGTACTTCGCGTTCGGCGAGTACGCGGTGCCCTTCGTGTTGTCGGAGATCGCGCGTTTCCAGGAACCATCCTGAATCATATCGACGATGGCGTTGTTGATCTTTGTGGCCAACTGGGTATCGCCCTTCTTGATGCCCACGCCATAGTATTCCTGCGTGAACGGCTTGCCGACCACGCGCAGACGGCCACGGGATGCGGACGCGAGACCGGCCAGGATGATATCGTCCGTGGTCACGGCGTCCACGATGCCGGAGAACAGCGCTGTGGCGCACTCAGCATAGCCGGGCTGTTCCATCAGCTGCACTTCGCTCGCGAACTTCTCTTTGACCGTCACCGCGGAGGTCGAACCCGTCACGGAGCACAGACGCTTGCCATTGAGATCCTCCGGACCATTGATGCTGGTCTCGTCCTTACGAACGAGCAGATCCTGTCCGGCGACGAAATACGGTCCCGCGAAGGACACGACCTTCTTACGTTCGTCGGTGATCGAGTAGGTGGCTACGATAAAGTCGACGTCACCGTTCTGCAGCATGGCCTCACGCTGCTTGGACGGGGCTTCCTTCCATACGATCTCGTCTTCGCCGTAGCCGAGTTTCTTGGCGATGTACTTGGCTACGTCCACATCGAAGCCGATATAGGTTCCGGACTTCTTGAAGCCCAAACCGGGCTGGTCGAATTTGATGCCGATTCGGATTTTGCCGTCGGCCGCATCCGATCCGCATGCGGATACGGCGAATACGCAAGCGAACGCGCAGAAGGCCGCCACGGCCCTGCGCAGCATACGCTTCGCCCTATTGGAAAGTGATGTCATGAAAAATCCTTCTTCTGTCCTTGGAATCGCTCAGTGAGTAAGGATCTTCGACAGGAAGTCCTTGGCACGATCGGTCTTCGGATGCTCGAAAAAGTCTTCCGGAGTGCTCTGTTCAAGAATCTGGCCGTCAGCCATGAACACCACCTTGTCGGCGACCTTGCGCGCGAAGCCCATCTCGTGGGTCACGCACAGCATGGTCATGCCCTCGTGGGCAAGCTGGACCATGACGTCGAGCACCTCGTTGACCATTTCCGGATCAAGAGCGGAGGTCGGTTCGTCGAACAGCATGACCTTCGGCTGCATGGCGAGTGCTCGGGCGATGGCCACGCGCTGCTGCTGGCCACCGGAAAGCTGCGACGGCATCTTGGATGCCTGTGTGGCCACACCCACACGTCCCAGCAGGTCCATGGCCAGCTCCTCGGCGGCCTTCTTGTCCATATGACGCACCTTGATGGGCGCGAGCGTCACGTTTTCGAGAATCGTCTTGTTGGCGAAGAGATTGAACGACTGGAACACCATGCCGACTTCCGCGCGCAGGCTGGCGAGTTCCTTGCCTTCCTGAGGAAGCGGTTTGCCATCGATGCGAATATCGCCGGAGTCGATGGTTTCGAGACGGTTGATCGTGCGGCACATCGTGGATTTGCCGGAACCGGAAGGACCGACGATGACGAGCACCTCACCTCTCTTCACGGTAAGATTGACATCTTTCAGAACATGCAGGTCACCATAGTGCTTCTCGACATGGGTCAATTCGACGAGAGGACGTTCCTCGTCGCCGACGCCCGGCATCAGTGGGCGTCGCGTTGCGGTTTCGTTAATATCAGACATAAGGGGCGAGTATAGATGAGTTTTGTTTCATATCCCCTAAATCCACAAAACCACGACCGCATGATGAGATGAATTCCGCTCGGGCGTCTACCGCAGACGGGGCAATTCGATGATCAGCACGGCGACGACCATCACAATCGCAACCGCCCTGTAGATGATATGCGCCGGAACCCTGCTGGTGTAAAACTCAAGGCAACGCTGCCAGATCTCTTGGATGCTCATAGCGGCAATCGTAGATTCACAAAGCAACGAACCGGGGTGTTTCAGGCGAACGCATGATAAATTCCGGCCGACTTCAAGTTGATGTTTCCGTGGTTGCGCCGACGTGTGAAGCGTATGACTGGAAGAACCGCGCGATCACGGCAATATAAAAATGAAAAAGGTCGTTCCCGCAAATACGATGCGGGAACGACCCTGAAGAATCAGCAACGATTCAGATCATCGGTCTGCGATCAGTCCTCGTCCTCATCCGGATCATAGTCGACACCGGTTTCGGCACGCTGTTCGGCGGAGATCGGTGCCGGAGCGCCGGTCAGCGGATCACGGCCGCCGCCGGCCTTCGGGAAGGCGATGACGTCGCGGATGGAATCGGCTCCGGCCAGGATGGCGGCGGTACGATCCCAGCCAAGGGCGATGCCGGCATGCGGAGGAGCGCCGTACTTGAACGCCTCGAGCAGGAAGCCGAACTTGTCGGCGGCCTCTTCCTCGGAGATGCCCAGAACGTCGAGCACGCGGTCCTGGATGTCCACGCGGTGGATACGCACGGAACCGCCGCCCATCTCGTTGCCGTTGCAGACGATGTCGTAGGAATCGGACATCGCGTGCTCCGGATCCTTGTCGAACGTGTCGATCCAATCCTTGGACGGCATGGTGAACGGGTGGTGCATGGAGGTCCACTTGGAGTGGCCGACAGCCACGTCGTCATCATCCGGATCGTCGGTCGCCTTGAACAGCGGGAAGTCGACAACCCAGGTGAAGGCGAAATCGTCCGGCTTGAGCAGTCCTGCGCGATCGGCGAGCTCGACACGCACGGCACCAAGCAG
>CAVEVJ010000061.1:0-3039 GCA_963619075.1 Acidaminococcaceae bacterium | reverse complement strand
TTCTTGAGCGGCACGGAGCCGGCCCATTCCAGCTGCAAGGTGGCGTCCTCGCCGGTGGAGTCTCCCCAGTTATTCCAGGTTTCGTTCGGCGTGTTGGTATACACGACCTGACCGTCGATGACCTTCTTGGCGTTGTCCTTCGGCTGCCACACGTTGGTGTAGCTCGCGCTGGCGGAAGACTGAGGTGCCACGTTGACCGTTCCGTCGGACGGAATGCCGTGCACGGTGATCAGTTTCTCGCCGGTCTTCTCGCCGTCGGACGCGGAGAGCTTGAGCACGTAGTCGCCTTCCCTGTTGAAGGTTACGGTAGTGCTGGTGGACTGCTCGTCAACGAATTTCGCGACACCGTTCTCCGGGCCGGAAACCTGTTCCCACTTCGAGGAGATTTCGCCGTTCGGCAGGCCGTCGTCCTTTACGGAACCGACGATCTGCGCTCCGGAAGACGTGCTGCTCGACACGTAGGCGTCGACTTCAGGAGCCGCGTTGGCCGGCTCTTCGGTCGGCCTGATGCCGGTGTTGTACGCCTGGATCTCCTTGATGCCCACGGCCATGCCCGACTGAGGGGTGAACGTGGCGCGAATGGCCTGGGCGTTCACCGGGTCGAACTGAACGCGATTATAGTTCGCGCCCGCATACGTGGGTGTGCGCACCTGATTCGGCAGCACCTGCCATTCTCCAGCTTCGTTCTGATATTCCAGCGTATACACGGATGGCTCGCTGTAGCCGGAGATCGTCTGGCTGGAGGATGTCTGGTAGAAGTAGAGACGGACGTCGTCGATGGTCTGCACGCCGTCCTTGAATTTGACGGTGATTGAATCCTTGGCGTTTTCCGTTCCCTTGGTTCCCCAGAACGATTCCATGACGTTCGTTCCGTCAACGGCGTTGGTTGCCGGGTATCCCTTGGTTTCGTAGGTGGCTTCCACGTCCGCGCCCTGCGCCACGTTGATCTGGCTTTGGGAAGCCTCGTCAACGTTCTGGCCGGACTGTGCGAAGATCTGGGTGACGCGGCTGTTGGAACCGTAGGAGACTTCGTTGGCGTTCGGCATGGTGGCGGTGGTCGTGCCGCTGATCTGGGCACCGGAGTCGTCCTTCACTTCGACGGTTCCGCTGGCCGGATCGTAGATGAGATGGGCGAGCTTGTCGGAAGTGAAGACCGCGCTTCCGTCGAGGTACAGGGTGTATCCCTGCGGAGCGTCGTACGTTCCGTCGTTGTTCCACACGATCGACATGTCCCTGCCGTGGTAGCTCAGATTGTTCACCGTGAAGTGGTTCCAATCCGGAATCTCGATCGGGTTCAGCTCGATCTTGTTGTCTTCACGCGGAACGACGCCGGCAACATCCTCGATGATGGTCCAGTTGGTGGTGCCGAGCTGGGTGTGGTGAATCCAGGAACGGTACGTGATCTTGCCGCCGTTCTTGGACGCGTCGCTGTTCTTTTCCGGAATGGTGCTTCCGGACGAGTTGTTGTCCATGTTCCAGAACTCGTTCTGGTCGGGATAACGGTTGTCGCCGCCCTGGTAATGGGAGAAGGCGACCCAGTACAGCAGCTTCTTGTACGACTCGTTGGTGATGTATCCGTTGTCGGCCGCGTTGTAGTCGCGGATGCCGGCCGAATAGATCTGCAGCAGCGGAGTGGCGTTGATGATCGAGAAGTTGTTGGATCCGGGGAAGTTCAGCGCCTTCTTGTCGGCCTGGTTGGCCGTGAAGAACGGGAAGATCGGGAACTCGTCGGCGTCCGCGAACAGGCGCAGCGCGCTGTCATAGTCGTCGCTTCCAGTCGGCATCAGGCCTTCGGAATACGGGTAGTAGTTGTTGAGTTCCTTGTACTTGGCGAACGCCCCGTCGCTGATCCACTTGTGCAGCAGCAGCTTACTGTCGGAATCCCAGAGATTGTCGAGCACATCCTGCTTGATGTCGTCGGCGATCTTCTGCATCTCCTCGGATTTGGCGGTGTCTCCCGCGGCCGCATACGCCTTGGCCGAGGCGTTGGCGTTGGCCCACATGTTGGCCGAGCCGTCGGCACGGTCCATGCGCTGTCCGGAACGTCCGGGTTCGGAGAAGGAGACCGCGTCGGCGTCGTTACCGGTCATCGACCACCAGGACCAGTCGATCAGACTGTTCTCATTGTCGTTCTGGTTGTCGTTGTAGTCCGACTCGCTCTTCGAGTTGAGCAGGCCCTTGACGTCCTGGGAACCGTAATCGCCCAGCGCCTCGGCCAGCGAGGACGGTCCGCCGTGGACCATGTAGGAATCCCAGCCGGCCTTGGTGATGTACTGCGTGTAGCTGTGGTTCCAGTTGGCGGGGTCGCCCGGATTGTCGTGGTAATAGTAGTACCCGGACTTGCCCTTCTTGGCGGTCTGGCCGGCGGAGACCCAAGTGCCGTACGAATATTCGGCATTGCGCAGCCACTTGGTGTCGTTGATGAACATGCCGGACGTCAGCACAATCTGGTTGTTGTATCCGAGGACGCCTTCGATGGATGTCGGATACTGGAAGGTGTTGCCCGGCATGTTGGCGTCGAGCATGTTGAAGCGGCTCAGCCACCAACGGTAGAAGACCGTCTTGTCGATGTTGTGTTCCGGAGTCTCCACGTACGGAATGTTCTCGTACCACCACTGGTTGTAGGTGGTCACGGAATCCTTGTAGGATGCGGCCGGATCGGTCAGGTCGCCGTTGAAGCGGGCTTCGTATTCGGTGGTGGAGTCCGGCAGTTCGTTGGCGATCAGGCCCAGCTGCAGTTTGGTGGTCTGATCCTCCCCCGCCTTGACGCTCATGGTGGACACGAGCTTGCCGTCCTTGGCGGTGAATCCGTTGCCGGAGAACCTCGGATAGATGGTGGTCAGATCGTTCTTGACGTTCATTCTGCCTGTCAGTTCGGCGGCTCCGTCCTCACCATCCTGCGCGAACGGCGATGCCGCGGTCATCACGACTTCCGCGTCCGTGGTGCTGGTCACGGTGAAGTTGGCGACCATCACGTTGTTGTAGGTGATGTACTTGACTTCCGTGACCTTGATGGATCCGTCGTCGTTGGCGAATACC
>CAVEVJ010000060.1:0-7046 GCA_963619075.1 Acidaminococcaceae bacterium | reverse complement strand
GGATGTTCGTTGAACGTCAGTGGCATGATGATGCAGGATGCCAACAGGGGGATGTAAAGCACCGTGAACATGGATACCGCCACATGGCTCAGACGGCTATGGCTGATCTCGCCATGCTCATGGTTGAAGGATGATTCCAATCTGGCGCCTGCATCGGTATGAGACAGCTTATTGGCCACTGCCAAAGACAGACGGCTTCCGAACGTGACCTTCACACTTGCTGCGACCGTCACAATCGCCAAAGACGCAAGCACGCATACCGTCATGGCCACAATATGCCGCTCACTGTAGAACGTGGCCAACAACGTCACCGCCGAACAGATCCACAGGGCCACCACCGGAATATGCAATCCGGCGGTGGCGAAATCGACGCGCAGCTCCCAGAGCGCCAATATCATGAACAATACGACCAAACAGACGAATAGGTCGATGCTGATCAGCAGACTTGCCAGGATAAGCGCCACAAGGACCACGGCCGTGGCGATGGCCTGGGGCATGTTACGGCCGGTCTTCTTGTTGATGGCGTTGATGGCTTCCGCTTCCTTCTCACGCTGTTCCTGATCCATCGGGCTCTTTTCTATGTCGCTGTACGTCTGGACTGTGAATCTATCAATGAGACGGGAGTCGATCAGACCTCCATGATTTCCTTCTGCTTGGCTTCAAGCAGGGTATCAAGCTCATCGGTGGTCTGCTTGGTAATCTTGTCAAGTTCCTTGAGTAGACGGTCACCCTCATCCTCACCCATCTCGCCGTCCTTGACGGCCTTGTCCAAGGTTTCCTTGGCTTTGCGGCGAATGTTGCGGACAGCGACCTTACCGTCTTCAGCCTTGCCCTTGGCCAGCTTCACGTATTCCTTACGGCGTTCCTCAGTAAGTTCCGGCATGGTCAGTCGGATGACGTTGCCGTCACGACGCGGGCTGGCACCCAGGTCGGAATCGCGCAGAGCCTTCTCCACGGCATTTGCCTGGGAAGCGTCGAACGGAGTGACGGACAGGGTACGCGGCTCGGGAACACCGATGGTGGCAATAGCCTTCAGCGGAGTCGGGGCTCCATAATAATCGACGGTGATGCCGTTCAGCAGAGCCGGATTCGCACGGCCGGTGCGGATGCCGGAGAAGTTCTCCTTAGTGGATTCCACGGACTTTGCCATCTGAGTTTTGGCCTGCTCTACAATGTTTGCCATTGTTCTACTCCTTGTATGTTGTGTGTTGTCTATCGGTATTCGACGTTGAATGTCTTCACTCCGCAATGGAGGATTCGGCCGTGGAAACTATGGTGCCGATTTCCTCTCCCAGCAGAGCTCGAGTCACGTTGCCTTCGCCTTCGAGTCCGAAAACACGGATACACTGCTTGTTGTCGCGTGCCATGGAAAGTGCGGAGGCATCCATGACCGCAAGGTTGTCGACAAGAGCGCGGTTGTAGCTCAATGTGCTGAAGCGCTTGGCATTCTCGTCCTTGCGTGGATCGGCAGTATATACGCCATCGACGCCGTTCTTGCCCATGAGCACCTCATTGCAGTGAATTTCCAAAGAGCGCTGAATCGACACCGTATCAGTGGAGAAATACGGCATACCGGCACCGGCGCCGAAAATCACGACTCGGCCTTTCTCGAGATGGCGAATGGCCTTGAGCGGAATGTACGGTTCCGCCACTTGTCCCATCGTGATGGCGGTCTGCACTCGGGTGGCCTGGCCTTCCTGTTCGAGGAAGTCCTGCAGTGCCAGACAGTTCATCACAGTGCCGAGCATGCCCATATAATCGCCACGGGAGCGGTCGATTCCAGCCTGCTGAAGTTCCGCTCCTCTGAAGAAGTTACCACCTCCGACAACGATGGCCACCTGCACTCCCTGCTCCACTGCAGGGACAATCTCTCCCGCGATTCGGCGGACCACGGCGGTGTCGATGCCGACTTTACCCCCGCCAAACGCCTCACCAGAAAGCTTGAGAAGAACTCTACGTGGATTGTCACCAGTGTTTTCGCCAGTCATGAAAAGCCTTTCTTGCCCGAAAACTCACGAAATTTGCCGTTCCTAAGACTATCGGCAAACGCAGACACCACAAATCCTCGTTCACAAATTTCCCGATAAAAATAAGGTGGTCCCTATCCATAAAGAATGGGAACCACCTTAAAAGAATCGTCACGCATTCAACGTGGATTCAATCGAGTCTCACTCGGCCTCGCCCTTGCCGACCTCCACACGAGCGAAGGCCAGAGCAGTGCCGCCGACTTCCTTGAACAGGTCGCCGACAGACTTGGACGGATCCTTGACGTAGGACTGCTCGAGAAGCACGTTCTCCTTGTAGAAGGCGTTGAGACGGCCTTCCACGATCTTCGGAACGATCTTCTCCGGCTTGCCTTCCGCCAGGGACTTCTCGGTAGCCACGCGGCGCTCGGACTCAACCACATCGGCCGGAACGTCCTCGCGGGTGAGCCACTGGGCACCCATTGCGGAAATCTGCAGTGCGGCTTCGTGAGCCACGGCTGCGCCGGCCTCATCGGTGGCAATCATGGCCACGATGCTCGGCGGCATCTCAGCGGACTTCTTGTGGGCGTAGATCTCGACGTGCGGACCTTCGACCTTGGCGAACTGGCCAACCTTGACGTGCTCGCCGAACAGTGCCGCAGCCTCTTCGACGGCTTCCTTCACGGTGGCTTCGCCGGAAGCCGCTGCCAGAACGGCTTCAGCGGAATCGGCCTCAGCCTTGACTGCGTCTTCCAGAACGCTATCGGCGAACTCGACGAACTTCGGGGTCTTGGCCACGAAGTCGGTTTCGGAGTTAAGCTCGACGGCATAGCCGGTCTGGCCGTTGGAGGATTCCACGACCTTGGAGGCGATGGTGCCTTCCTGGGCCTTGCGGCCTTCGCGCTTGCCGGCGGCCTGGATGCCCTTGGCGCGGATGATCTCCTTGGCGCGAGCCACGTCACCCTCAGCCTCGGTCAGAGCCTTCTTAACGTCCATCATGCCGGCGCCGGTTTCCTCGCGCACCTGCTTGATCAGAGCTGCAGTGATTGCTGCCATTGATATGTCTCCTCTGAAAAATGTGATGATGCCCCTGATGATGGGAGGCACGACACCTCCCATCATAGATGGATGGTTTCACTCAGCCTTGGCTTCGCCTTCAGCTTCAGCGGCCTGAGCACCTTCGGTGAGGAGCTCCTTCTCCCAAGCGGCCATCGGCTGCTCGGTCTCGCCTTCGGCCTTGGAGGCCTTGCCGGAACGTTCCAGCAGACCTTCAGCAACAGCGTCAGCCATGAGGCTGGTCAGCATTTCGATGCCGCGGATGGCGTCATCGTTGGCTGCGATCGGGTACTCAACGGACTCCGGATCGGCGTTGGTGTCGACGATGGCCACGACCGGGATGCCCAGCTTGTGAGCTTCTTCGACGGCCAGGGATTCCTTGTTGACGTCAACGACGAACATGGCGGACGGAGTGCGGTTCATGTTGCGGATACCGCCCAGCTGCTTGGCCAGCTTGTCCTTTTCGCGCTCGAGGAGCAGCAGCTCCTTCTTGGTCAGGCCGGAGCCACGCACGTCGGAGAAGTCCATCTCTTCGAGTTCCTTGAGACGGGAGACACGCTTGGACACGGTCTGGAAGTTGGTCAGCATGCCGCCGAGCCAGCGCTCGGACACGTACGGCATGTTCACGCGGGTGGCCTGGTTGGCGACGGCTTCCTGAGCCTGCTTCTTGGTGCCAACGAACAGCACGGTGCCGTTGTGGGCGACGGTGGCCTTGATGAAGTCATAGGCCTTGTCGATCATGTCGAGCGACTTGAACAGGTTGATGATGTGAATGCCGTTGCGCTGGGTGAGGATGAACTGCTTCATCTTCGGGTTCCAACGACGGGTCTGGTGGCCGAAGTGCAGGCCTGCCTTCAGCATATCGCTCATATTGATCTGAGCCATGGTATCGCTACCTCTTTCTTGTCGGTTTTTGCCTGGTCATGCGTTCCTGCGTGCAGCCTCACCGAAGTGTGGCCGACCGACACAGGCCGTCGCGAACATGACGCGAATTCTTTGCATGCCGGTTGACGATAATGGGTGGTCTGAAATCCTCGCGACAGAACTTCTCGCCGGTTGGCACACAAGCTATGAGAATAACATGGGGTCCCGTCTTTCATCAAAACGGGACCCCGAAGTTTCGCCGGATACGGATGTCGTTACTTGCCGGCGCGATTGCGCATACAACGCATGGCCTCACGACGTTCTTCCTTTTCGAGACGGTCGAGATACACATGCCCGTCAAGATGATCGGTCTCATGCTGCAGCATCCGCCCCATGATACCATGTCCTTCCAACACGACCGTGTTGCCGTCGAGGTCAATGCCACGCACACGCGCATAGTCGGCGCGACGGGTCTTGTACCACAGCCCCGGCACGGACAGGCAACCCTCGTCGCCGTACTGTTCGCCGCTCGTCTCCTCAAGCACCGGGTTAAGCACATATCCGATCTCACCGTTGATGTTGTAGGAGAACGCACGCAGGTTCACACCAATCTGATTGGCGGAAAGACCGGCCCGCCCGGGATCGTCCACGGTATCAAGCAGGTCCTGCACCAAATGACGCACCGCCGGCGTGATTTCCTTGATTGGATCGCAAGGTGTGCGCAACACCGGATCGGGCACGACTCGGATTTCGCGAATTGCCAAGATTATCGCTCCTCGTAATTGTTGGTTTCACCAGTTTCCGAGGATTCGACACGGTCCGCCTCCACGGACGACGCATCCTCGGTTTGCTTTTTGATTCTATCCTGCATGGTATCAAACGCCTGACGAACCTTCGGACTCATCGATTCGGAAGCCTGGCGCATGCTTTCCGAAGCCTGCTTGACCGTTTCGGTGGTACGTTCAAGAATCTGCACGGTCTTCGGCAACGGCCTGTTCGACGCCTTCGGTGCATATAGCACATCCTCAATAACGTTCTCATACCGTAGCAAAACCTTGGGCCGAACCACCTTCATACTGGCGGTCAGGGTTCCGTTCTCTTGGCTGAATTCCTCATCCAGTATCTCGAATTTGCGGATCGACTCGGCACGGGACACATTCGCATTGGCCTTCTCCACGTACTGTTGCACGAAGGCACGCACCGCATCGTTCTTCGCCACCTGTTCCATAGGCATGTTCGCGTCCAATCCCTGGTGTTCGAGCCAAGAACCGACCATTTCAGGATCAAGCTCGATAAGGGCGCCGATGAACGGCTTTCCATCACCGACCACCACGCTGTGGGACACTATCGGACAGGTGTTGATAATATCCTCCAAAGGCGCCGGACTGACATTCTTGCCTCCGGCCGTGATGATGATGTCCTTCTTACGGCCCGTGATATACACGAAGCCGTCATCGTCGATGGTTCCCAAATCGCCTGTGCGCAACCAGCCATCGGGCATCTTGACATCGCCCGTCAATTCGGGTTTTTTGTAATATCCAAGGAAAACGTTCGGTCCCATCACCTGCAGTTCACCATCATCATCGGTCCTGACTCCCATGCCTGGACCGGGCTTGCCGACGGAGCCGACCCTATTGGCCTCCTGCCAATTGACAATCATCGGAGCCGCGGTCTCGGTCATGCCATAACCCTGTATGAACGTGATGTCGTCCATGCCATTGAAGAAGTGCGCAAGATCGACGTTGAGAGGTGCACCACCGCACGCAAGGTAACGCATATTCGGCCCAAGTGCGGATCGGATGGATTTGCCTACAGTCGACATGAAGAACGAATGCTCGATACGAGACGCCGTGGAATGCCGGCCTGTTTCCTGGGAATCCTTCGACCACTGCACGAAATGTTCGAACGCCTTGGCGAACACACGTCCCTTGAAGCCTGCACCTGCTTTCTGCGATGCCGCGTTGTATACCTTCTCGAACACACGAGGGACACCCAGCAGGTACGTCGGCTTGAAGCTCCGCAAATCGGCAAGCAGATGTTTGGCCCCCGGTAGATACCCCACGACGCCCTGACCGCCAATCGCGACGTACTGGATGTATCTGGCGAAGCAATGCGCCAACGGCAGAAACAGCATCAGACGGTTCGGCTGATACAGCATCTCGTCAAGAATGACATAGCCGTTAAGTACGATATGGGTGAAATTACGATGCGACAGCATGGCACCCTTGGGTTTGCCCGTCGAACCGGAAGTGTAGACGATGGTGAGCATGTCGTCCGCTTTGACGCGCGATATGGCTTCATCAAGGGCATCGTCGCTGACGCCCTGGCCGAAATTGACCACCGCATCAAGCCCGTCCGCACCGAAATTGAACACATATTCGAGGCTATCATTCTGATCTCGAAGCTGTTCCAACGTGCGGAAATGCTCTGAATCCCCAGCGAATGCCAAAACAGGCTCCACCTCTTCGATGATGGAGGCCGCCTGCTTGGCCGAATCCGTCTCGTACACGGGCACGCTGACCGCACCAATTGCGGCACATGCAAAGTCCACTACCCCCCACTCGTAACATGTGGGGGAATAGATCACGACCATATTCCCGGCCTTGACACCCAGTCCCATAAGACCGCGGGCGACGGACCGCACCCGCTCGAGCATCTCGCCTGCGGTCACATCATGCCAACGACGAGACTTGTCATCCTGCCACTGGGCGATTAAATCATCCGGATTCCGTTCGGACCTCCTCGACAGAAGCGCATAGACGGTATCCTCATCCGTGGTGCTATAGGCAGGCTCCGGTATAAATTCTCGCAACATGAATTCCTATAGTAGCTGCAAGTACCCCAAGGCACGCTGGAATCCCTGAGAGCGGCTCCACGAAGCCATTCTCAGGAATCTCAGCTCAAGGAACATCCAGACGAAACACCTATCCGAAGTCCGCCACGGCGCATTTCCAAACAGATCCTTTGAAAATAAACGACGTATTGCAATTGATTCGGGTCTCACCTATGCGAAGCAAAACCGAACACTCGAATTTCGAGGGATTCACCAGCCAGCCGTCCACACAAGATACGCTGATCGGAAGCATGCCTATCTTCGCGTAGAGTCGCGCATCTTCCCGCATATGCCCAATCATAAGTTCGGACGCGGTTTTAAGTCTTTTC
>CAVEVJ010000059.1:0-2935 GCA_963619075.1 Acidaminococcaceae bacterium | reverse complement strand
GGCGATTATGGCGTCTGCGGATCGGCCTGCCAATGCGAGGTCGGCTATGCGGAAGCCGTCGATTTGTGGATTGGATGTGAGGTATTGGTTGACGCGTTCCGGTGGTATTGGGTCGTCGTTGAAGTCGAAGCAGAGTTGGTTTATCATTGCGGCGAGTTCGCCGATTTCGTCGCCGAGTACTGCGGTGAGTTGTTGGGCGGCTATTGGGTCGACGCGTCTGTGGTGTTGTTCGAAGCATTGTATGACGAAGTTGAGTTTTGCTTCGGGTTTTTTCAGGTCGGGTACGGTGTTTATGTGTGCTCCGGCTTTGTCGAGTCGGTCTTTGAGTTGTTTTCCTTTGGTTCCGCCCTCGTGTTGGCAGATGATGATGCTTGCGTTGTGTGGTTCTTTGCAGGCTTGTTTGCAGTATGAGACCATTGCGTCCGCGAGTTTTTCGTCGGCGTTCTGCAGATTGTTGACGATGACGATTGCTTGGTCGGATAGTAGTGATGGGCTTACTGCCTCGTCGAAGGCGTAGTTGTCGGCATTGGTGGCGTCGAGTTCTATGGTTTCCGAGTCGGGGTGGTTTTGTTGCGCAGCATGGCGTAGGTTTCGTACTGTTTGCTCGTTGAGATAGGAGTTTCCTCCGAAGACGATGTGGAAGGGTGATGTTGCTGCGGATGGCTTTGGCATAGTATTCAATTTCGCCGTATCGGTGGACAAGCAGTATGCGTGCTGGTGAGTGTTTGTCGTTGTGCATGCAGGTTACGGATTGTCATTCATTTTGCCATTTCATATGGTTGATGTCGTTCATCGTACGTTCGTTCCACATGCGGAGTCGTTCCACGGGGTTGATGATGAGTTTTCGTCCCGGCATTTCGGTGATTCGAACAGTTGTTCGTTCGTATAGATGGTGAATCATGTATATGCAGCCGGCACATGCCGTTTCTATTGCGCAGATCAACAGTGCTCCTTGTATGCCGCCTGACCATGCGATGGTGGCGCGCTCTCCGGTTCCGAGGCTACGGGACACGTATTCCATCACCGCTGTTCCCCATGACGCCATGCATGCCAGCAGGAAGCCTGTTGTGGGCATTGCCCAGGATGTGAATAGGCTTGATAATCCCGCTAGGGTGGAGAAGCTGACCAAGGGAGCCACTATGAGGTTGGCGGGGATGGAGAAGACAGGCAGTTCCGGTTCTATCAGCACCTGTATGGGCAGGGTGAAGAGTTGCGCGGCGACGGTCATGGACATCGATTCGGCGATGAATGCGGGCATGATGGGTTGCAGCCACATGTGGATACGGCTTGCGAACAGCACGATGCCGAGCACTGCTGCGCAGGAAAGGGCGAAACCGAAACTCTGCGACATGTATGGTTTGATGATGAGCATTGCCAGAGTCGTCCAACATAGCGTTGCCAATGATTGGCCGCGTCTTCCTAAAAACAGGTATGCTGCCGAAGCCAGTCCCATTATCAAGGCTCTGGAAACGGAATCCGATGGGTATACGCAAATGGCCAGAAACACGTATGCGCATGACATCAGCAATGCCGTGATGCGTCGTGGCACAAGGAAGAACGAGCATACCGTTTTGACCAGTGCCGCGATTACCACGAGATGGCCTCCGCTGACCGCCATGAGATGCAGTATCCCGGATTTTCTGAACGCGCTCTCCACCTGTTTGGCATAGGTGGCATTCACACCGTTGGACGCGTTGTCGACGCTTCCGTCCGTGGGTGGCACGTAATCCTGTCCGAGAACGCCAAGGGTTAGTCCCGGAACCAGTATTCGTCCTTGGTCCGATAGTCGTGATGTCTGCGCGAAGAACGCCTGCTGCATCGTATCCACGAGTTTCATCGCGGGATTTGGTGCGCGTATGAGCTCGCTGTCACTGATATCGGTCAGCCATAGTGGCATCGCTCCGTACTGCGACTGCGATAGTTTGCCGGACACCCTATAGGCTCCGCCCTGCTTCAGTCGCATGCAGTATGGCCTGTCCGCATAGATCCGCGCCCTTGCCAAGCTGTTCTGTTGGATTCCGTTCGATGTGACGTCCATGATCGCGCAATCCGCCTGGCAATCGTACATACGACTATCGGAGGTTGTAATCGGGGTCGTCAAACGAATCGACGCGACAACTTGCGGATTGTTCGCCGAGGCCAATTCGAAGGATGCGTCCTCATACTGCATCAGGTCATAGGTCAATGCGCAGGATGCGCAGATTAGCGCGCCGAGCATGCATACGACGATGCCGTAATGCCACGTCGCGGCAATCGCCCGCAATCTGCCGTGAAATCGCAGGAACAGCATACCTGGGAGAATCGTCAATGGCAACAGAAGCACCAACGGCGCCACAGGAATCATCTGAAAAGCGGCATCGCCCGTGAAATATTCGAATAGGAGATGCGTGGCCAAGCTTGCAGCCCAGCCAGACAACGTGGGCGGAAGCAACCGATAGTCAAGACTCCCCCGCTCACGCTCCGTCAACGCCCTTGAATGCCTATTCATCGCACGCACACCTGGTCTTTGAATTTCGCTAGGGTCTTCGCTCCGATGCCGTTGACCTCCAACAGCTGATCCACACTGTCGAATCGTCCGATCTGTGTACGGTGGTCGATGATGCGCTGTGCTATCGCGGGTCCTACACCGTTCAGCGTTTGCAGTTCCTCCAATCCCGCTGAATTGATATCGACCAATCCGTCCGTGGAATCGGAAGCCGATTGCATCGGTTCGGCCTCTGATTCCACGGGCCGCCCCTGCGTTTCATCGTCTGATTGCGAATGCTCCTGATGCATGGTTTGGACGGATGAGTATGCCGTCCTGCCACGTTGCAGTTCGCTGTAATGGATGGCCTGCTGGATGAGCATGGTCAGGCTGGCGCACAATGCGCAGGTCAACGTCAGTATGGCGATCAACGCGTGTATCGGTCGAAAGGCGATCCGGGGAAGGTCACGT
>CAVEVJ010000058.1:0-4502 GCA_963619075.1 Acidaminococcaceae bacterium | reverse complement strand
ATGGACAGGCGGTGCGAGCTTGGTCTTGTGACATGTTCGGCGGTGACGGGGCAATATCGAGTCCAACAACCGTCACCAGCGCCAATCATTAATTTCTTATTGAACACAAACACAAATATGCTTCCGAGAACCGTAAACTGGATCTGGATTTGATTCAGAGGATTCATGAGGTGACGGCATTGGACTTACAGCCGTTCGCTCGTGGTACATTCCGTCCCTACGGTTATCTGGCAAGGATTACAGCGACTCGCGTCAAGACCGCCGACCCGCTGGAGATCAGGGATGACCTTGAGTCGTTGATTGACGTCCTTTGTAACAGCGGCGTACACCCGTTGCTTAAGGCGGCGGCGTTCCACACGATGTTCGAGAACATCCACCCGTTCATGGACGGCAACGGGCGGACCGGACGCCAGCTGCTCAACTTCATACTGCTCGGGCATGGATACCGTCCCGTGGCCATCAAATATGATGCGGGCCGGGCTTATGCGCGCAGTCTGGAAACCTGGCAGGTGGACGGCGATCCTACGGTGTTCTGCTCTATTTTCCTTGACTGCATGGAACAGGAGGAACGCGCGTTCATTAATCTCGTCGAGGGATTGCGTCGTGAACCAGAGAATGGGGAAGAATCAGTCGGTTCACGGTGAGACGGATTTTCAGTAGTGTTCCTCGTCAAACTGCTCGCACGCTTCCGTTTGGTGTTCCAATCCGAAGTTCCGGCTGACTTTCTTCGGTGGATCGAGCGGGTTGAAGTATCGTGCTTGCAGGGAGGCGGGGTTTCCGTCCGCGTCCTTACGAACAATCACTGATTCCACCTCTTGCGTTTTCGTGTGAGTGGCTTGTCTTCCGGTCTTTCCACACGTTCGGGACCGCCGTATGGCACTACAATCATGCTTGGAGACATACTTGCGTTGTAATAGGGGAGACGGGTATGAAGAGTGTGAGAAATTTTACGGGTGCCGTAGCGTCGTTGCTGGTAGTGCTGTCGATGGCGGCGCCGATTACGGCGTATTCCGCGGATGCAACGGATTCCAGTTCCGAACAGTCCGCGGTCACCGTTCTGGAGTCATTGCCGGTTAAGGGACGTGCCGCGAAGACGGGATACAATCGTAAAACCAAATTCGGCACCGCCTGGAAGGATGTCGACCATAACGGATGCGACACCAGAAACGACATTCTGAAACGGGATTTGACTGACGTGAAGTTCAAATCCGGTACCAAAGAATGCGTGGTGCGTTCCGGTACGCTTGCCGATCCCTACACGGGCACCAGCATTAAATTCACGAAAGGCAACAAGACCAGTTCCGCAGTGCAGATCGATCATGTGGTCGCTTTGTCGGACGCATGGCAGAAGGGCGCACAGCAGCTGAGCCAGGAATCACGTGTTCAATTGGCCAATGATCCATATAATCTGCTTGCGGTGGACGGAACCGCCAATAAGCAGAAATCGGATTCCGATGCGGCTTCGTGGCTGCCATCGAACAAAAGCTTCCGTTGCGAGTATGTGGCCCGGCAGATCGGAGTGAAAGCGAAATACTCGCTTTGGGTGACTCAGGCGGAACATGACGCCATGTCGGATGTTTTGTCCTCGTGTCCCACGCAGACCGTGCCCGCGGATGACGGCGTACAAACGACGGTGAAAACCCAAAGCGAGCAGGAAAGTCAGAATGAGACTCAGCAGCAGGAGCAACAGTCGCAAGAACAGACGTCCCAGGAACAGCAGTCGACGCAGGAACAGTCTCAACAACAATCACAACAGCAGTCAGACGTGTATTACAAGAACTGTGCGGCCGCACGAGCTGCCGGTGCCGCTCCCATCCACGTAGGAGAACCCGGTTATGCGCGCCATCTTGACCGCGACGGTGACGGCGTGGCCTGCGAATGACGCAACGGAACGATCTTTTTTCCGTACGGGTAAATGTGTTCTGACGCTTCTAACGGCGTCGGAACACACAAGGTAATCACGCAGTCGCGGTCTTTTCTTTTGTGTCTTTTACGCATGGATGCTGCAGTTTCGGGAGGGAAAGTTGCAGCAGGATTGCCACGGTGCCTCCTACGGTGATTCCGGAGGAGAGGAAATACTGGACGAATTGCGGTGCCGCCTGCACTACCTCATCCGGCAAAATCATGGTGCTGACTCCGCACATCACTGATACTCCGAGAATCATGGTCGCGCGATCGTCCATGACGGTGTCTTTGATCATCTTCACGCCGTTGGAGATCAAGGTCATGCAGACCATGGCGAATACGCCGTTGATGACTGGAGTCGGTAGTGAGGTGATTACGGTCATCAGCTTCGGGCAGAAACCCAGCAGTACCAGAATCGCGCCACCGGCGATTACTACGCGCCGTGATGCTACCTTGGTGATGGCGATGAGACCTGCGTTCGATGAATATCCGGTCATCGGGGTGCCTCCGAAGAACGCTCCGGCAAGGCATCCGAAACCTTCTCCAATGGTGCCACGGTCCACTCGTTCGTCTTCCATCGGCTCTCCTGTGATCGCCTGAACGGTAAACCACGTTCCAGTGGTATCAAGAAGCACGAACAGGTATACGACCGCCATCAACACGCAGGCTTCGAGGTTGAATTGCGGCATGCCAAAGCGGAACGGTTGGGGAAGGGAGAACCAGGAGGCTGAACTGACGGCGCTGAAGTCCGTGCCTCCGAGAGCCCATGCGGTCAAAGTGCCGACGGCCAGTGCGATGATCACGGAGAACATATGCAGAATTCGGCTGTTCTGCAATTTGTATTGCAAAACCATGCACACCAGAAGCACACCAAAGGTCACGCAACCGCTGATGGAATTGACGGTCAGACTGCCGGAAGTGCTGAATACGCCTTCCACGGCGGTCGGCACGAGAGTGAGGCCTACGATGAGGATGATGATTCCTCCAATGAACGGTGGAATCGCCTTGCGGATGAACTTGGAAAATGCTTTGGTCACGCCAAGCAGCATGATGATCAACGCGCCCGGAATAAGGCTGCCGATCATTGCGGGAATACCCATCGTCGTGCCAATCATGCACAACGCTCCCAACGGAACATATGAGGGTCCTTGAACGATTGGGTACTTCATGAACAGACCGCTTTGCAGCAAAGTCGCTATACCGCAGGCGAAGAAGCTCATCTGCAGGAAGAACGAAAGCTCCCCTCCCTGCAATCCGATGGCTCCACCGAGAATAAGAGGCATGATGTACAGGTCCATGGACAGTACGTGCTGCAATCCCAAGACGATGGATCGGCCGACCGGAATCTTATCGTTCACTCCCGCCACGAGTTGTGGCGTTTCTTCTTTGGACATGGTTTTCTCCTGAATCAAAAGTTTTTCTATGTGTGAATTCATCCATTGATTTGTTTGCGGAGTTTGACGAGTTCCGCATTGATCTTGTCGGACAGATCGCGTTCATCGATGCCGCAGGCGAATTTGCCGTTTTGGTAAACGACTTTGCCGTTGACGATAGTTGCGGCGACGTTTTCCTGCGAGGATGAATAGACTGCCGTGGCATACGGATCATGCATTGGTATTGATTTGAGTCTGCGAGGCTCGAACAGGAACATGTCGGCTTTCTTTCCGATTTCGATACTGCCGAGCTTGTCGGCCATACCTACGGCTTTCGCTCCGCCGTTGGTGGCCATGGAAATGGTTTGAGGTGCGGTGATACGTGCCGCGTCGCGGGTGAAGCCTTTTTGAATAAGAGCAGCAAATTTAAGACTTTCGATATAGTCGGTGGTGTTGTTGCTTGCCGCGCCATCGGTGCCCACAGACACGGTCACTCCGGCGTCAAGGCATTCGCGGATTGGGGCCGCACCAGATCCCAGATACATGTTGGATACCGGATTGTAGCTTACGGACACTCCGTTATCCGCAAATCTCCTAATCTCATCGGTGGTGAGATTCACACAGTGCACGCCGAGCATCTTGTCGGTCAGAAACCCCATTTCATCAAGCATGGGAACGATATCCTGCCCGTAGTTCTTCTGACACATGTCATTGTCGACCTCGGTCTCGTCGATATGCATCGCATAGCGGACGTTCTCGGATTGGCAGTAGTCGAGCATGGTCCTGTATCCATCCTTGGAAGTGGACCATGTGACGTCCGGGCCGGTCCAGATGGATAGCATATCTCCACGGTCGACGTACTCTCTGCGTAGTCTTGACACTTCTTCCATGGCTTTGTCGGCCGGCTGAATCATGCAGGTCGGCATACCGTAATCCTCGCCTCGGTCTTGGAAAGTTCGGATGAATACGCTGCGGATGCCGGTATCTTCCATGCCGGCAATGCAACCGTCTGCAAGATCGGGGTTTTGGTCGGTGTAGAAAAACTCGCACAACGTGGTGCAGCCGCTGCGGATCGCCTCCATACAGGTTAATTGCGCCGCAAGGCGATGTTGATAGGGCGTCATCAGTGCGCCGTAGGGGAGTGCGGAGCGGTTAAGCCATTCGATGAGCC
The DNA here is from genome assembly GCA_963619075.1 of Acidaminococcaceae bacterium. Lineage (GTDB taxonomy): Bacteria > Actinomycetota > Actinomycetes > Actinomycetales > Bifidobacteriaceae > Bifidobacterium. Next base: position 53 of record CAVEVJ010000058.1, on the reverse strand, counting down.
TGTGGACGGCACCCAGTCCCTTGAGAAAAGACTGGAAGATATGCGTGTGAGTG
>CAVEVJ010000057.1:0-2453 GCA_963619075.1 Acidaminococcaceae bacterium | reverse complement strand
GGGCAGGTGCCGGTGCCGAACGTCGACATCGCCGCCACAGTGGTGCTCGGCATGCACGTGGATATCGGGCGTTGGTTGACCGAATCGTTCATCAGGGAACGCAGGTACGGCGCATGCCCGAGTCTCATATTGAGATTCCAGTATCCGAGACCGTCAATAAGCACGACTACCGCCGACTCGGCATCCGGCATTCCCAAAACGCTCTGAAGACGCTTGGGATCATCATGAATGGCGGTGCGTTGCGGACTCCCGATCGCGCTGGAAATAGCCGGAAGCACCGAAGACAGGTGGAGGACCCCTCCTCTCATTTCGGAGTCAGGCGCATCATCGCCATACCGCGCGGGAACGGTCATCTCCAACAATTCATCGATATCCGGCACTTCAACACTCATATCCACCATTCAAGCACCGCGGCGGTACCACAATCGGCAAGTCGGACGCAAAAATCAATGAAACAAAAAATTCGTGCTGCTGGTAGTATTACGAGGTTGAGTAGTATTCACGCGTCCGTGAGGAGATCCACCGCATGGTGTCGAACCGCAAACCGGCAAAACCAACCTATGACCCGCGCACGGTCAAGGAAAAGATCGTCGAAACCCCGTTGAACGAGGAAATGAGCAAATCGTTCCTCGAATACGCGTATTCGGTGATCTATGCCCGCGCATTGCCCGATGCCAGGGATGGTCTCAAGCCCGTTCAGCGCCGAATCATCTACCAAATGGGGCAGATGAACCTTAACCCCGACCGTCCGTACATGAAGTCCGCCCGCGTGGTCGGCGAAGTAATGGGCAAGCTTCATCCCCATGGAGACTCCGCGATCTACGAGGCCATGGTGCGTCTCGCGCAGCCATTTGCGATGCGTCTGCCTCTGGTGGACGGCCACGGCAATTTCGGCTCCCTTGACGACGGTCCGGCGGCATCCCGATACACCGAGGCGCGCATGGCGCAGGCCGCGCTTGGCATGAACGCCGACATCGCGGAGAACACCGTCGACTTTTCCCCCAATTACGACAACAAGCTTCAGGAGCCCACCGTTCTTCCGTCGGCCATTCCCAATCTGCTGGTCAACGGAGGTTCCGGCATCGCGGTCGGCATGGCCACGAATATGGCCACGCACAACCTCGGCGAAGTGGTGGCCGCGGCCAAGCATCTCATGCGCAATCCCGACGCCACGTTGGAAGAACTGATGAAGTACGTACCCGGACCGGACTGGCCGACCGGCGGCGTGATCGTCGGAAGGAACGGCATTCGCGAAGCGTACGAGAACGGCCGTGGCGCGTTGACCACGCGGTCGGTGACGCATATCGAAAACGTCACGGCACGCAAAAAAGCCATCGTCGTAACGGAACTGCCGTTCATGGTGGGACCGGAGCGTGTGCTGGAACGTATCTCCGAAGGCGTGAAGAATCGCAAGCTGGAAGGCATTTCAGGCGCCATCGATCTGACGGATAGGCATAACGGCACCAGGCTGGTCATCGAGATCAAGACCGGCTTCGACCCAAACGCCGTGCTCGCGCAATTGTTCAAGCACACGCCGCTGCAAGACAACTTCACCATCAACAATGTTGCGCTGGTCAACGGACGCCCGCATACGATGGGCCTGAAGGAAATGCTCGAAGTGTGGGTGGACCACCGGCGTACGGTGATTCGCCGTCGTAGCGAATTCCGCAAGAAGAAGGCACTGGAACGCCTGCATCTCGTGGAGGGCCTGCTGCTCGCGATGGTCGACATCGACGAGGTGATTCAGGTGATTCGTTCCTCCGATGACGCGGAGGCCGCGAAAACCAAACTGATGGTCGTGTTCGACCTCGATGAGATTCAGGCGCAGTACATTCTTGACCTTCGTTTGCGCAGACTCACCAAGATGAGCCGCATAGAGCTAGAGGCCGAGCGTGACGACCTGAGGCAACGCATCGAGGAATTGGAACGCATCCTCGCTTCCGACGAGGCTCTCGACGGTGTGGTGATCGAAGAGATGGATGAGGCCGTGACCAAGTACGGCACTCCTCGACGCACCGTATTGCTGGATGAGGATGCGGAAGGCAATCTGACACCTGTCGTCGCCCATGGCGATGACGGAGTCTCCGCTTCCGCGATGGCCGCCGCCCGAGCCGCCGCAACGGTCTCCTCGGCGGCAGCGGACGTTGCCGCCGCCGCGAAGGCCGCAAAAAAGGCCGGCGAGGACAATGCGACCGCGACCGCCCTGCAGATTGACGACGAGCCGTGCGCCGTAATGCTGTCGGCCACGGGTTTGATAGCCCGTACCGGCGAGGACGCGGTGGAGCGATGGGAAAATCGTTCCGGTTCCGGCAAGCGCGCCAAGGACGATCAGATCATCTCGATTTTCCGCACCACGACCCGATCCTCGTATGGTCTGATCACGTCTGCCGGGCGTCTGGTGCTGGCCCATGTGGTCGAACTCCCCTATGTCGCCCCGAATGGCCCGTTAACCG